>JAGALS010000087.1 GCA_017625065.1 Clostridia bacterium
CCTGAGCCAGGATCAAACTCTCGAAATCATGGTATCTTAACTCTCGGCGATGAGAGATAAAATCAATTTCGAGCTTGATTGCTCTTTTTACTATTTTTAGAGTTGTATTCTCTTTCAGAATTCACGAGATGTTCTTCGCACATACTACACACTTTTCAGTGTGTCCTTTTGCTTCATACTTATCTCTTACTGTTCAATTTTCAAGGACCGTTCTGCCGCCGACTTTTCGCGGCGACTTGATTATTATATCACAACGAACCGCCCGTGTCAAGGGGTTTTTTAAAACTTTTTTAAGTTTTTTCGGCTTTTGTGATATGCACCGCACACGGTGCTTTACTATATTAACACTTTGCCCGAAATTTGTCAAGAAGATTTTTGAAAATTTCCGTTTTTTGGGCAAGATGCCTTTTTAGTGTCATCCAAAGTCAAAATTTTTATACATAGTTTTCCGAAAAGATCACACACTAACAAAAATCGCTTTGGAGGTGGGATATGCTGACCATTTTGTTACGCACCGTGATCATCTATATTATTTTAATTGGAACGATGCGTATGATGGGCAAGCGGCAGCTTGGCGAATTAGAGGTTTCGGAGCTGGTCACGACGTTGCTGATTTCCGAGATTGCGGCAGCCCCCATCGGAGATCCCTCGATCCCCGTGATCTACGCCGTCATTCCCTTGGTCACGATCCTCACGCTTGAGATCACACTTTCTATCATTCTTTTAAAATGTCCGCGGCTCAAAAATATCGCTTCGGCACGTCCCAGTATTCTGATCCGTCACGGCAAGATCGATCAAAAGGAACTCAAGCGCATCCGCATCTCGATCGATGAGCTGATCAGCGAGATTAGGCAAACAGGACTTTCCTCATTTGCGGAGGTCGATTATGCCATTCTGGAGCAAAACGGAAAGATATCGGTCATCCCGCGCAAAAGCGCGCAGCCACCCAGTGCCGCAAATCTGGGACTTCATCCGAAGGAGTCCGGTATCGTGCACGCCCTCATTGAGGACGGTGTCATCAACCGCTATAATTTGGAGCTCCTCTCTCTTGGAGAGGTGTGGCTGAGAGCGCGGCTTGCCGAGCGCGCGCTTGCTCCGAACGAGGTCTTTTTTCTTGGAATAGACGACAGCGGCTCGCTTTATTGGATCGAAGAGGAGGACGAGAAATGAAGGCATTTATTGCGTCCCTTTGCGTGCTGACCGTTTTGCTGGGATTGATCTTACTGAATGCCACCTTCGTTCATCGCACGGCAAGCGATCTGGAGGAACGCATCGAAGCATTGGAGATCGACGATGTCGCTCCTCTTTTGGAGTTGGAGCGCTACTGGAAAGAAAAAAAGACCTTGATCGGTCTTTCGGTCTCCACAAATATGATCCAGAGCATCGATGAGCGCATCGCCGAAATGCACGCGGCAATCGTACAAGGGGACGAGGTGGAGCTTGAGGTCGCTTCTCGCCTCGCCCTTGTTGCCATTGAGCGCATACGGTATCACGAGCGCTGCTCGATCGATAATTTGCTCTGAAGTATTAAGGTAGTAAAAGTTTCGCACAGGCAAACAGATCCCGCACCACGGGCACACCGCAAGAAGCGAGCTTGTCGTAGCTGTGATGCCCTGCCGCCACAAGGATGCAGTCAGCGCCCATCGCCTTTGCCACAGCAAAGTCGTGCACGGTATCCCCGATCACAACGGCATTGGCATCGGGGTGCTTCGCGCGCCACGCGGCGGCGAGCCCTTCCTTCCCGTAGGCGTGAATACAGTCGTTACCCCATATTTCGTCAAACCAGGAAAGCGCTCCGCGCGCGTCGAGCTGTTTTTTCATCATATGACTTTCGGATGCCGACAGGATCGATTGCCTGACGCCGTGTGCGCGCAATGCCGCCGTCAGCGGCTCGACCCCTGCAAACAGCGGCGCGCGCCATTCGTTTTTCTCATAGAGCGACACCCAAAGCGGCGCAAGGCAGGTCGTATAATCCTCTTTTTCAAAATCGAAGCCGACACGGCGATAATAGTCCTTCACGGGAAAATCAAAAACCGCCCGATATGCCTCAAGGCTATTCAGCGTCGGCAAGCCGCGCTCTGCGAGCATTGTATTGACGCAGTCGATCCCGACCTGCATATCGCACAGCACCGTGCCATTAAAATCCCAAACAACGTGATCGTATTTTGTCTTCATTTAATTATAAAGGAGCTGTCGCGGCGCGACAGCTCCTTCTCCTTACAGGATTATTTTTCGGATACTTCTCTGACACTGGCATTCGCCAACCAGTTGTTATACAGCGCGTTGGGGGATTGCAGTGCGTTGGCACTTGTGGCAAGGATCTTGTTTTGCATACAATCCAAAGCCGCCGCAAGCTCTGCTTGTGTAAAGGTCTTGGCGACTCCGCCCTCTGTATAAGTCATATCGTTATTCGTTTTGCTCAAAAGGAACGCCGCCATTTGCGTGCTGTTTCTTGCCGCACTCGCCTCATCGCAGCAAGCGGTAAGCGCTTCGGGTGTCGTCAAGGTATTCAGATACGCACCGATGCGTGCGGAGACTGCATTGATGATGCAGATGCTCTTGGTGTCGAGCTTATAGCTCTCCAGATCCAGGAACAGTCCAAGCGTGGGATGCGTGCTTGCTTCCAGATTCTGCTGCTTACCGTACTCCCACTTGAACACGTTCTCAAGAGAATCGGGGTAAGCAAGGAAAACGTTACCCGTCTTGTTCACGTCCATTTTGTAAAGATTGTTTTCGGTCTCAACAACGTAGGGGTAATCGGTCTTGACACCATTTTCATCGGTAACGGTGTGGGTGGAAAGCGTATAGTTGACGTTTTCAACACCGTATTGCAGCAGGTTGCGGAACTCCTTATCGGTATTCAGACAGGTGATGATCTCCATAGCGCGGGATGCATCCTGGGTGTATGCACCGATGGCAAACATAGAGGAATAGACGGTCTTGTCATTCGCGCGGGGGTTCTCCATCACCAGAACCTCATAGCCGTTCTGCTCATATTGCTGTCTCAGCTCCCAACCGCCCTTATCAACGCAGACGACGGCAGAGCTGTCGTTGGTGATGTACTTTGCCTCATACTCTGCTTTTCTTGCCAGATAATTCTTCATATAAGAGGGGTTGTTCAAGAGGTTCGCAAAGATGACCTGGTCGCCACGCTTGGTCAGCGCGGAGCTGGTGCTGTTGATATTGTCAAAGGTTCCGCCGAACATCGAGAACACCTCGGGATTCAGCGTACAGCCGTTTTCCGTATCGAAGCTCCAATAATGGACCGATTGCAGATCAATGCCGTCGGGCGCATACAGGAACGTGCCGTACTTATCGGAAAGCTGAGCGAAAAGATCGTAGTAGTTCTTGTCGTAGATCGAACGGTTCTGAAGATCAGCCAGCGTATATCCAAAGCTTTCGATCTCGGAGGTCTTGACGCAAACGTATGTATATTCGCCGATGGTGGTATTATTCGGAACAGCATACTTCACGCCGTTGTAGGAAACGCCGCTCAGGAAGATCTGATTGACGTAGTTGGAGATCTGCATTGCGGAGTTTTCCAGATCCAGCGCCTGGATCCACTCCTTGCCGATGTACTCACGGTACTTGTCAAATTCTCCGACAAACATCACGTCGATCTGATAGCCGGGGGCTGTGGGATACTTCAGCTCGGGGATGCCGTGCTCATTGATGATGGTCTCGTCGGTCTGAACCTCTTCGGGCTTTTCGACCGCTTCACCGCGCTTGATCGCCTCGCGCTCTGCCTTGGCAGCTGCCTTAGCATCCTCGATCGCCTTTTCGTGATCCAGGAAGCCCTGTTCCAGCTTGGTGTAGTACTCGGCCTCGGTAATGTACTTGATATTCAGCTTGGTCTTGAATTTGGGCTTGGTGATCTTATTGATCGCCTGATTGATACGAAGCAGCTGAGAAAGCGCCGTCTTTTGCTCCTCGGTAAGAGTCGCAAGCTGCGCCTTTTCTGCATCCGTCAGCTTTTCTGCATCCTTTTCGGGATCCAGGCCCTGGATCGCAAGATCGCTGACCGAAGCGACCACGGGGCTTTCGGTCATCACCCACAGGTTCAACGTGGTCGTCAGACGAGAAGCCTCCTCGTTGATATTATCGACAACATCACCCTTGCTGCCACAGGATGCCAGCACCGATGCTAGCATCAACAACCCAAGCACCAAGCAAATGATCTTTTTCATCATAATTGGTTCCTCCCCTTCCCTCGCGCGGGAAACTTAATATAATATACTATATATTTTACACAAATTTAGCTTAACTGTCAAGTCCTAGCTTTTAAACCTTGGTCGCGCGCAAGCGGCGCGTGACAAAACCGAAGCCGTCCGGGCAGTTGATTTTCAACAAGTTTTGGCAAGAACATTCTGCAAAGCATACAGCAAAATCGTGAATTTGCTGTAATAGCAATATTTTGTTTTGTGCAACTTTACGATAATTGTAAACAATCTTAATCCAGGAATCCGCGCAGGTGACGGGCACGGCTGGGATGGCGCAGCTTACGAAGTGCCTTGGACTCGATCTGACGGATGCGCTCACGGGTGATGTCAAACTCCTTGCCCACCTCCTCAAGGGTGCGGGTGCGGCCGTCATAAAGCCCGAAGCGCAGTTTGATCACGTGCGCTTCACGGGGGGTCAGGGTGTTGAGCTCGCGCTCGATCATCTCGCGCAGAATGGTTGCCGATGCGTCATCGGCGGGGGAAGGCGTATCCTCATCGGGAATGAAGTCGCCCAGATGGCTGTCCTCCTCTTCACCGATGGGGGTCTCCAAGGAAACGGGGTCGAGCGCGACCTTCATGATCTCGCGGACCTTCTCGGCGCTCATACCCATCTTCTCACCGATCTCGGCAGGGGTGGGCTCACGTCCCAGCTCCTGCAGCATCTGGCGCTGATAGCGAGAGACCTTGTGGATGGTCTCGACCATATGTACGGGGATGCGGATCGTGCGCGCCTGATCGGCAATGGCACGGGTGATCGCCTGACGGATCCACCAGGTTGCGTACGTGGAGAACTTATAGCCCTTTGTATAATCGAACTTGTCCACAGCCTTCATCAGACCAAGATTTCCCTCCTGGATCAGGTCAAGGAAGAACATACCCTTGCCCACGTAGCGCTTTGCAATACTGACGACAAGGCGCAGGTTTGCCTCGACCAGCTCGGTCTTGGCTTCCTCGTCTCCGACAGCCATACGCTCGGCAAGCTCCTTTTCGCGCTCGCTTGTGAGCAGCGGAACCTTGCCGATCTCCTTGAGATACATACGAACGGGGTCGTCAACAGAAAGGCCCTCCTGCTCCAAGAGGCGCTCCATATTCTCGCCGCCGCCAAAGCGCTCGACCTCGCTTTCGATCTCGTTCATTTCAGAGGTAGAGATCTCTCCGGGCAGCGAAACGCCGTTGTCCTCGAACGCCTCGTACAGCTTTTCAAGGCTGTCCATATCAAAGTCCATATGCTCCATAGCCTCGTCCAGATCGCTTGTGGAAAGGTTGCCCTTTTTACCCTTTTCGATCAGATCGTTGACATTCAGCTTCTTTTCGATCTCGGCTGCCTCCTTATCGGCCTTTTTCTCCATAACGAGCTCCTGCTCGTTCATATTTTCTGCCTGCTTGGTCTTGCTCATTTTAACTTCCTCCGTTTTCTGTTTATTCGTTTTCTTGCTTCTTTTTGGCCGCGGCGCGGCGACGGGCGATCTCGCTTTGGAAATCACCGCTGTGTAACGCCTCGCGCTTTTCGTGTCTTTGCTTGAGGGCATCGACGGCGGACGTGAGCACATCGGCACCGTTATGTGTAAGGGCTTGTCTATCCTGCTGGATGCGAACAAGGCGCCCGATCTCATCGGGGCTGAATTGCTCACCCAGCGCCGAGAACACGAACCCACCCTCGCTTTGCTCCATGTCCATGATCGCCGCAAAGACACGCTTATGGAAATCTGTAAAAAACGCATCTGCCGTAAGCGCCGTCTTGCCAGAAGCGACCGCCTTGCGATGCTCGGGGTACAGTAAAAGCAACCCCAGGATAATCTCCTCGGCGGCAGCCGCCGCAGGGTCCTTGGCGGCATCGGGATTGATGCGGTCCCCGAAGTTACGCGCGGACATCATCGCATCCCTGCTCTCTTTTTTTCTGAACTCTTTTGCCGCACTTGCGCGATTGCGCTTGACGTCATTGGCAAGTCCTTCTGCCGAGATGCCGAGCTTCTTTGCCGCCGCCTGCACGTACAGCTCGCGCTCAACGCCCGACCCGACCGAGGCAATGATCGCCGCAAGCTCTCTTGCCGCGCGGATCTTGCCCTCGACCTGTGTGACGTCGTTGTGTGCCAGCACGTTCTCCATTTTAAAATCAAAGCCCGTGCTTCCCTGCTCGATGATCGAACGGAAGGCATCCGCGCCGTATTGCTTGAGATACTCATCCGCATCCTTGGCACCCGTCAGCTTCAGCACACGCACCTCAAGCCCGACCTGATCAAGGAGCGCCATTGCTTTGTGTGTCGCCTTTTGCCCTGCCGCATCGCTGTCGTAATTGATCAGCACGCGCTTGGTGTAGCGGGCGAGCAGTCTGGCATGATCTGAGGTGATGGCGGTGCCGAGCGTTGCCACGGCATTTTCAAAGCCCGCCGCCTGCAACGCGATGGCATCCATCGCGCCCTCGCACAGGATCATCTGCTCGGCGCAATGGTTTTTGGCATAATTCATACCGAACAAAATGCGGCTCTTCTTAAACGCGGGGGTATCGGACGTATTCATATATTTATTAGGTGTCGCAGCATCCAACGCGCGTGCGCTGAAGGCGACTACGTTCCCCGCCGCATCGATCACGGGGATGACCACGCGCTCACGGAACAGGTCAAAGAGCTTGCCCGTTTTTTGCGATCTGCCGCAAAGGAAGGCGGCGATCAGCTCCTCCTCGGTGTAACCGAGCTTTCTCATATGCTGCGTGAGCAACCCGAAATTGTTTGGCGCATAGCCAAATCCGAAGCGCTTGATCGTTACGGGCGAAAATTGGCGCTTTTCGGTCAGATACTGCATCCCCTCTCGCCCAAGCACAGGGTCAAACAGGCAATTCCGAAAGAATTTTGCCGCCTCGACATTCATTTCGTACACGCGCTTGCGGCTGACCTTGTCCTTTTCCATATAGGAGCTATCATTCGGGATGGTGATGCCCGCGCGCACCGCCAGAAACTCCAGCGACCCGACGTAATCGAGATTTTCCATCTTTTGAATAAAGGTGATCACGTCGCCGCCCGCGCCGCAACCAAAACAATAAAAGCTTTTCGTTGCGGGAAAGACGGTAAAGGACGGCGTTTTCTCACCGTGGAAGGGGCAGAGCCCGTTTCGGTTCGAGCCAGCGCGCTTCAAGGTCACGTAGCCGCCGATCACGTCCTCAATATCGCAGCGATAGCGGATCTCTTCAATGATTTCCTTTGGGATCATTTCACGCGCCACCTTTCCGGGATGAACAGGTCGCGGTAAAGCTCGATGGCGTAGCGATCGGTCATTCCCGAGAGATAGTCGCAAACAGCCCGTTCAACAGACTCCTTGCTGATGGTCTCAAGAGATTCAATGGGCAGCTTTTCGTGATGGTCTACAAAATAGGTAAACAAATGCGCCAGCATATCCTTTGCCTTGACCTCCTCCACCTTGGCGATGGAATCGCGGTAGACTCTTGCAAAAAGGAATTCGCGAAGCGCATCGGTCGCTTCCTGAATGTCGGGATCCATAGAGATCTTTGGCTTGCCCATACTCTCGCTCACCACGGATGACACCATTGTATTGATGCGCTCGCCGTGCTTTTCGCCCAGAATGGCGCGCAGATCGGCAGGGATCTCCTCCTGGCGCAGGATCCCCGCGCGCAGGGCATCGTCAATGTCGTGATTGATATAGGCGATACGGTCGGCATAGCGGATGACTGCGCCCTCCAGCGTGACGGGCAATTCTTTACCCGTGTGGCAGGCAATGCCGTTTCGCACCTCAAAGGTGAGGTTGAGTCCCTCGCCGTCGTTTTCGAGCTTTTCGACCACGCGAACGCCCTGTATGTTATGAGAAAAATCGGGCGAAAAGAGCTTTCGCATCACGGTCTCGCCCGCGTGCCCGAAGGGGGTATGCCCCAGGTCGTGTCCAAGTGCGATCGCCTCGGTCAGATCCTCGTTGAGGCGGAGCGCGCGCGCGATGGTGCGCGCGATCTGCGTGACCTCAAGCGTGTGCGTGAGGCGTGTGCGGTAATGGTCCCCCGCGGGTGCCAGAAAGACCTGCGTTTTATACATCAAGCGGCGAAAGGCCTGGCTATGTATGATGCGGTCACGGTCGCGTTGGAATTCGGTCCGCATCGTGCAGGGCGTGCAGGGCTTTTCCCTGCCCTTGGTGTTTTTGGTGCGGAACGCAAACTCGGAAAGCTCCCTTTCCTCGCGCTCGTCAAAAAGCTTTTGCACATCCGACATTCAAAGGCACCACCTTTCCCAGAAAAATTCGTTTCAAGATAAAATATACTATCAAAAAATCAAAAACTCTTTTTTTCGGCAAAAATTTATTTTAAAAAGAGAAAAAACCTAAAGTACGCACTCTAAAGGACGGTTTTTGAAATTCAACAGAATATATTATCTACTAACAGGAAAAGGACGAAGAATTGTTAAAATTCCTCGTCCTTTTTTACACGATTAGAAACCTCAGCAATATTTCCTTCACTGTTTTTGGGATCAAATTCAGGATAACAAAGCAAATAGTAGTCACATTCGTCGCAACAACACTCAAAACCCTGCTCCCCGTTGCCAAGACAAACGGTGGGCTCTCCGGGTGTCAGTTCTACGCCGGTAATATCTATTACCTTTTTTGGAATATTCTTGCCCATATATCCTCCATCAGCATATAAAAAAGTGCGCGACCGAAGCCACGCACCGAAAACCGCAAACTCCGATTGCTGCTACACAAACTAAATTAGAATTAGGGCATTCACCATAACCATTTAGTAGAGCTTGCGATTTTACCAAGTTCAAAAATAGTTATGGTAAAAAAAGGGTACAAATATCCTTCTAAAGACAAAAATACCACTAATTCTAATATTCAGTTTGTGTAGCAAACTTATTATATCACATACTTTGAAAAAAATCAAGCGACTTTAAAAAAACTATAAACTTGAAATGCACCTTTTGGGAAATAAAAAAGCCTCTCCTTTGGGGAGAGGTGGCAGCCCAAGGCTGACGGAGAGGGGGAATACGTACCCTCTCACCCGCTAATGCGGGAGCTCTCCCAAAGGGAGAGCCTTTGGATTGTATTGTAATCCTTAATTCAGTCTTACGAAGCACTGCATTTGCGAACACAATCACAAAAAATACGGCATACCTATTTCGAGATATATCGCATTTTTGAAAGCTGTCCTTTAGAGTGCTACTCTAATTTCTTTCCCTTTTTTCATTCTTTTTGAGTAAAAAGGCATTGATCTCCCCGACGATGGCGGCACCGATGACAAGCACCGCGCCGAGTGCGCCGAGCACGCCAAGTTTTTCGTGAAAAACGAGCGCAGACAGCACGATCGCCACCACGGGATCCAGATAACTGTAAAGCGACACCGAAAAAGCGGGCAAGCGCCCAACGGAATAAAAATACAGTCCGAAGGCAACGCCTGTGTGCAAAAGTCCTACGGCCAAAAGGCAAAGCACAGTCACGGTATCAAAGGAACGGGGCTCGTTTCGCTCAAAGATCAAGGTGTAAGGCAGTAAAAACGCCGCCGCGATGAGCAGCTGCACCACGGTGCAATCCTTTGAGGGGATCTCGCGCATCGTCTTGGTCGTTAAGGTCACGCTTGCGTAAAAGATCGCGGCGACCGTGGCAAAAAGAACGCAGCGGAGCTGACCTCCCTCCATATCCGCGCCAATACCCGACACAAGCGCCGCGCCGACAAATGCCGCCAGCACACAGATCACCTTGACGGGCGTGAGGCGCTCCTTCATAAGGATCCCCGCCACAAGCGTCACCAGAACGGGCGCTAAATAATAGCAAATGACCGCCGTTGAGACCGAGTAACGGTATGCTTCAAACAGACAGATCCAATTCAGCCCCAAAAAGATGCCCGACAGCAAAAGCTTGACACCGTTTCGCCGAATGGCGGCGAAATCGGGCTTTTGCCGACAGATGGGATACAGGATCAACAGCAGCAATGCGCCAAGCACGCCGCGCGCAAAGGCAAGCATCCCCGACGGCAGAGCGATATAGCGCCGAAACACGCCAAGCGTTCCCCACAGAAACGCGGCAAGGATCACCGCAAGTGTGCCGTGGAGTGATTTTTTGTTTTCTTCCATATGTATACCTCTTTTATTTTGCGCCCATACGTGTGCCGAGCTCTTTTGGAGTGCAACGCCCCGCGGTCAGCTCGACCATACGGCGGCACAAGGCATCTCCCATCTCGGCAGGCACGCCTACGCGGAGCTGCACCCGATCTGAAAAGCTGGCTTCCATATCACTAACGCCCATACGGGCAAGCTCGTTTTCAATTTTGGGGTGGTCGGAATAGGCGCAATCGATCAAATAGTCGGTAAACGGTACGTATTCCGCAACCCCTGCCGCCGTCAGTGCAAGATGCGCCGCGCCTGCATAGGCACGGGTCAGCCCCCCTGCGCCAAGCAGGATGCCGCCAAAATAACGGGTGGTGACCACCACCACGTCCTCGACCCCCGCGCGGCGGATCGCCTCCAGCGTGGGCATCCCCGCAGTGCCCTGCGGCTCGCTGTCATCAGAGTAGCGCGCCGTTCCCTTTCGCAAAAGGTAGGCAAACACCGTATGCCGCGCATCGGGGTGCATTTTTTTGCGCGCCTTGACGAACTCCATCGCCTCCTCCTCGGTGGCGACGCGTCGCACCGCGGCAATGAATTCGGAGCGCTTTTCCTCTAAAATTTCTTCGCTATCCTGTGCAACGGTACGAAAAACAACCTCATTCATCGTCCTGTACCTCTCTCACGGGGGCAACATCGTATTCCCGTAACGGTCCGTAGGTTTTCGCGTCAACGACGGCGGTAACCGTCACGCCGTCAGCGCCGTATTCCACCTGCTCAACGGTGGCATTTGCATAGAGCTTGCTGAGCAGCCCTTGCTTTGCATTGGGGATGAGGAAGGTCACGCGGCGCTTGCCCTCGTGCAAGATATCCTCGATCTTCTGCATCATCAATTCAACGCCCTGCCCCGTGGCGGCGGAAATATACGCCACGTGCTCTCTGCCGTGCGAAGCGCCGGGATGCGCCGCGCCGAGGTCACATTTGTTGAACACGTACAAGGCGGGCTTACCGCCCGCGCCAAGGCTCTCCAGCAGCTGCTCGGTCACCTCAAGCTGTGCCCTTGCCTCGGGATCCGAGGCATCGATCACGATGAGCAACAGGTCGGCGTAGACCACCTCTTCCAACGTGGAACGGAAGGCGTGGATCAAGTGGTGAGGGAGATTGCGGATAAAGCCGACGGTATCGGTCAGCAGCACCGTTTCGCCACCCGGCAGATGACATTTGCGCGTGGTGGGATCGAGCGTTGCAAAAAGCTGATCCTTTGCCAAAATGCCCGCATCGGTCAAATAGTTCAAAAGGGTGGATTTTCCCGCGTTGGTATAGCCGACGATCGCGATGCGCGCAAGTCCCGAACGGTCACGCGCCTGGCGCTGCACATTGCGCCCTGCCGCCATTTCCTCGAGGGAACGCTCTAGCATCCGCACGCGGCGCTGCAAATGGCGGCGGTCGGTCTCAAGCTGCGATTCGCCCGGGCCTCTCGTGCCGATGCCGCCGCCAAGACGCGACAGCTCAACACCGCGACCCATCAGGCGCGGCGCGGTGTATTTGAGCTGGGCAAGCTCGACCTGCAGCTTACCCTCGCCGCTGACGGCGTGAAGGGCGAAAATATCAAGGATCAACATAGATCGGTCGATCACGCGCACATTTCCCAATACATCCTCAAGATTTCGGATCTGCGAGGGGCTGAGCTCGCAGTCAAAAACCGCCAACGTCACCTCGTTCGTCGCGCAATAATAGGCAAGCTCTGCCGCCTTTCCACTGCCGATATAGGTACGCACATCAGGCGCTTCTTTATTTTGAATAAAGGTAAACGCCGCCTCGCCGCCCGCCGTTTCCAAAAGACGGCGCAGCTCCTCAAGGCTGGCTTTCACCTCTTGCTCGTTTCTATCTCTTGTCACAACACTGACAAGCGCGGCTCTGGCGCCCAGCGTCACTTCTTTTTCTTGCATAAATGCTCCTTTTTTCACCCCGTTTTGGGGGTTATTATAGGAAAAGGGCAGCTATGCTTGCCGCACAACTGCCCAAGTTCAATGCCGCAAGCGCGACATGGAGAAATGAATTACTTTCTCGCCTGGAGTCTTCTGTTGAACTTGTCAACACGACCGCCCACATCAACAAGCTTCTGCTTGCCGGTAAAGAACGGATGACACTTCGAGCAAATTTCAACCTTCATTTCCCCGCCGTTGGTAGACTTGGTCTTCACCACATTGCCGCATGCGCAAATGATGGTGCAGTCTTCATAGGTCGGATGAATTCCTGCTTTCATGTTTTACACCTCGCTTTTTACAAATTACAGTTGATTATAACACATTTCCTTTATAATTGCAAGGGGTTTTGCGAAAAAAATCAATATTTATATTTTCCCCGCAATTTCGCCCCGCAATTCGGCGATGATCTTTTTTTCAAGGCGTGAGATATAGGACTGCGAAATACCAAGCGCATCCGCGACCTCCTTTTGCGTGAGCTCCCGATCCCCCTTGAAGCCGTAGCGCATTTCGATGATCAGTCGCTCGCGTGGCGCAAGGCTCTCGACCGCCTCGCGCAAGATCCTGCGCTCCTCCCTTTTTTCAAGCTCGAAGCCGACCCCGTCCTCCTCGCTGCCAAGCACGTCCGAGAGCAACAGCTCGTTTCCGTCAAAATCCACGTTCAGCGGTTCGTCGATCGAGACCTCGCCCCTCTGGCTGCTCCGCTTTCGGATGTACATCAGGATCTCGTTTTCGATGCAGCGCGAGGCATAGGTGGCGAGCTTAATGTTCTTATCGGCGCGAAAGGTGTTGATCGCCTTGATCAGCCCCACTGTGCCGATCGAGACCAGATCCTCAAGCCCCGTGCCCGTGTTTTCAAAGCGCCTTGCGATATAGACAACAAGGCGCAGATTGTGCTCGATCAAAAGAGCCCTTGCCGATTCGTCCTCGGGCAGGCGCAGCAGCACCTCATTTTCCTCCTCACGCGAAAGGGGCGGTGGCAAAACGTCGGGGCCGTTTACGTAATAAACGCCGCGCGGGCGACAAAAAAATTTTGTAAGCAGCCTTTTGATAAAGCGGATCAGCATCGCGATCTCCTCCTTTATGTAATCAGTTCAGCGGGCAAGAGCGCCTTGTAATCATTGCCGTCTGTGACAAGCGGCACGGGTGCCACAAGCACGTCGATCTCAATTTTCCCCTTCCCCGTATCAAGCACCGCGCGGTCGGGAGCGATCGCCAGCAATAGCCCGTTACCCGTGGCGGCGGATGCGGGGATCAAGCGCACACGACGAGCAGCATCGTGCGGAAGCTCCGATAGCCTGCTTTGATCGTGAGCAACTTGCAAAAGCGCTTTTGGAAACAGCTCTTCCGCCGCCTCGCGGTCAAGCAAGACAACCGGTCTTCCACCCACGGGATCGCGCAGCAGATTTGCGGTATCCACCATACAAGTCACGGGTAGTGTTTTTTCTCCGAAAGAGAGCATCAGCTCGGCGCGCTTGCCCTTGGCACGCCTTTGTGTGAGCCTCCCCCAGAAAAAGGTCAGCGCACCGCCAAGCAGCGCAAGCAAGAAAAATGCGCCCGAGGAAAGCTCGCTTTCTTGCACGCCCATCGGGGCTTCAACGTGTGAGAGCAGCGATGCGATGCCGCTCATCACGCCGCCAACAGCAAAGGAAACACCAAAGTAAAGCGCGAAGGGCAAAAAAACGTGTCGCAGCCTTCCGTCCTTTTGCAAAAAGGTGCCGACGCACATCAAAAAACAAACGCCGCAATCTGCCAAAAAAGCCCAAAGCCCCGATACCGAAAGAAAAAGCGCCACGCAGGCATAAAGCGCGCCAAATGTCGAAAAAAACGCACCACGTATCAAGGAAAACGGGCGATGTAGCAGCTTGGCCGTTAAAAACAGACACTGAAAATCCATACAAAAATTCACGAAAAACAGAATGTCTCCGTAAACCGTTTGCTCCACGTCCTCACCCCTTACCCATTATATCGCAAGCGAAGCGCAAAGTCTGTCACAAGCGGTCAACGGAAAAAGATTTTGTTCGCGGTCTCTTTCAAAAAGCAGTGTCAAAAACAAAAGGCTCTCCCGATGGGAGAGCTCCCGCGTAGCGGGTGAGAGAGTGAGTTCTATCCCCCTCTCCGTCGGCTTCGCCGCCACCTCTCCCAAAGGGCGAGGCTTTTGACAAGAAACGGCATCTATCAACTATGCTCACTATAACTTACATAAGAAAAAGGAGTGCAATCAAATAGACGTACTCCTTTTTCCTTTAACCTTGCAAAACCAATTAACATTGCTGCATCAAACGGATATAAAATTCCACCGCGCGCTTGGCGCAGTCAAGACGGATGCGCTCGTTATTGCCGTGAATGGTTGAACGCTCCTGGGCGGTGAGGTCCATCGCGGAAAAGCGATACACGCGGTCGGAAATTCTGCCGTAATGGCGGCTATCAGAGCATTGCACCATCAGATACGGCGAAACGATGCAGCCCTTCCACGTGCCCGCCACCGCTGCGGCGACCTTTTCAAAGGCATCGCAATCAACCTTTGAAATGCGGCTTGGCTCCATATGAGAGCCAAGCTCCAGCTCGATCTTATCGTTATCCACCGTACGGCGGATGCGCTCCATCGCACCCTCGACACTATCCGCGGGACTCAGGCGCATATTGGCGGTGACCGAGGCGCTGGGCGGGATCACGTTGGGTGCTTTACTGCCGCTTGCTTGCGTAAACGCGACAGTCGTGCGAAGCAAAGCATTGAGCTCGCCGCCGCTTTTCTTGCAAATCATATTCAACACGCCGCGGAATAACCACAGATTTGAAAAGATCACACGGTACAGAAAGCTCGAATAACGCCCTAACGTATCAAACATTTCGGCGGCGGGCGCTGTAATATGCATCGGGAAGGGCTTTTGCTCCACGGCGCAAACGGCGGCGGAAAGTGTACCGATCGGGGTATGGGGCTTGGGGGCTGAGGCGTGTCCACCCTCGGACTTCACCGAAAATGTCAGGTTCATCATACCCTTTTCGGCAATACCGATCATCGCGCAGGGCTGCTTCACGCCGGGGAAAACGTTTTCCACCACGGCACCGCCCTCATCCACCACAAGGGCGGGGGTGATGCCCTGCTTTTCAAAGTAGTCCACAATATGAACGGCACCCGCGCCGTTCACCTCTTCACCGCCCGAAAAAGCGAAATACACGTCCTGCTTTGGCATAAAGCCACTTGCAATAAGGGCATTCGCGGCAGACATCACCCCATTGAAGGTGACCTTGGTATCAAGCGAGCCTCTGCCCCACAGCACACCGTCCTCGATGATGCCGTCAAACGGGGGCTTTTGCCAATTTTCCGCTTCAACGGGTACGACGTCATAGTGCGCCATCATCACCGAAGGCGCATCGTGCTGCTCGCCCTGCCAGCAAAAGAGCAAGGCTCTGTCGGGCAGACGGGTAAAACTGCACACACGAAACACGTCGGGATACAGCTTTGGCAAAAGGTCGATCAGCTTTTCAAATTCGGCATCGTCCTCCAGCGCGTGGTCGTAATAGGAGATCGTTTTGCAGCGGATCAGCGCTTGCAAAGCGTCAATTGCGGCATCGCCGTCAAAGAAAACGTCACCCGTTTGGGGGGTTATTTGCTTTTTGGGGCAGAAACGCGCCGCGCGGATCAGGATCACCGCCACAAAAATCGCGAGTACGGCTAAAACAATATAAAGTGCTATCATGGCTTACAACCATCCTTTTTTATACATCACACGGCTGACGATCAGCGTAAAGATCACGCTGACGGGCACCATAATGCCGACCGTACCCGAATCAAGCGCGGGAATTGAAATAAAGAGGATCAGCATCAGCACAACGGGTGCTACCGCGATCTTCCAATTGCGGGAAACGAATACCACGCCAAGCGCGCCGAAAAGCGCGGGCAGGATCTGCGCAAAGGCGGGATCCAGCACGGGATTTTCCAAGACGGGCGTCAGCGGAACAAGCAGGATCACGCCGAGAATGATGATCACGGTGGTCACGATGCTGGAGGTCGCGATCGCAATGGTGGAAATGACCTCACCCTCATCGGAGTTTGCCTTGACCTCAGCTTGCTCCAATGCGTTGAGCGCACAAGGCAGCTTCAAGTTCGAAATATTGCCCGTGACAAAGGACAAATATGAGCCGCCCGCGCCAAGCATGGGAATATAAGTAAAGGTTTCGACGATGCCGACCGCCCAATACATCGGCGCGGTGGCGATAAGTCCCATCAAAAGCCCCTTGCCGTCGGGCACGGCTCCAAAAAGCAGAGCAACCGCCAACGGATAAAGGAACAGGATACCCATTACCGAAAAATTCCAGATTCTGCCCCATTTGTGGACGCTGTCCATATAAGAAGTATCGTTTGTCATCATTTGATCGTTCATATCTTCCCCTCCCTTCACGCAAGCCACGCGGTGATCGGGATCGCGCTTGCCATACCGATCACAAGACTGACGGGCAATGCGTAATCAGAGATCCACCGCTTTTTCGTGAGCTTGACCAGCGCGCCCGCAAGCACCATCGCAAGCGCGGATACCAGCATCACGAGAACGGGAATAAGACCGTAAGTTTCCCCCTTGAACACGCTGCCAAAATCGCAGAACACAAAGCCAAGGAAGGCGGCGATCATACCGATAAACATTGAGGCAGAAAACAGATCCGCCCATTTTTTGTCTCGCTTTTCCATTGAGATCATGCCCTTTTGCATCCTTCTAGCAACCACGGGCACAAGCCAAATGCCCACCATAATGCTGATGGTCATAACCAGCGAAATGGTCACGTACTGTGAGGCGTTCAGCACCACGTTGCTGCCAAGGCTGATCCCCATCCCCTCCATTGTGTTGGATGCCGCAATGGTTTCATAGGATTGAGAGCCCACCACGCTCAGGCGCAGCCACGGCAAGGGGATGCCAAGGTTTTTGGCAAGCGTTGCCACGCTGATGATGATGGCAACAGCGGGGGCGATGGTGAAAACCGCCGCGTTGATCACGATACGGCGCAGCTTTTTCTTGTCCATGCCCATTTGTGTGCCGCGGCGCCAAGCCCTGATCAGAAAAAAGACCGATTGGGCAAGCACCACGGCGATCACGATCCCCGCAAGCAAAAACAGGATCGGGTGATTAACCGAGAATGTCATACTTTTTCTCCTTTTAATTTATAATAAATTTTCTTGATTTTTCGACACCGTTTTAAGATTTTTGAGCCAAAATAGCACCAAGGAGCGCCTCGCACCCTTCAAAAATATCGGCAAAGGCAACGTCGAAGCGGTCGGTATACCACGGGTCGGAGACGTCGCCGCCACGCGAGGTGTATTCCATCAGCTTGCGCACCTTTTGCTGCGGATCGCCATGAAAAATGCGCATCATATTGCGGATGTTGGCGCTATCCATCCCCACAAAAAGGTCGAAGCGACTGTAATCGGCGGCGGTCAGCTGCACCGCGCGCTTATCCTTTGGATCAATACCGTGCCGCAAAAGCTCGGCGCGCGCGGGGGGATAAACGGGGTTGCCAACGCCGTTCCAGATCTCCTCGCTTGAGGTGGCAGCTGAGGCAAAAACAAGCCCCGTTATGCCCCTTTTCGCGCAAAGATGGCGGCTGATCATCTCCGCCATCGGGCTGCGGCAGATGTTGCCGTGGCAGACAAACATCACGCGCTTTATTCGATTGGTGTTTTCCATGCGCTCACCGCCCTTTTGCATTTATATATATTGTAGCATAGTTTTTTGAAAAAGGCAATATGGAAGTTTGTGATATAGATATCATCCGCGGACCGGACGCTCGCAAGCTCGCTATTCCGTCGCTACGCTCCTTACGAGGACGTCACCCTCCTACAATTTGTAAACCCGGACAGTCGGGGACGCCTGTCCCTACAAGTTTGTTCATCATTTTACGGCTACGTGTCATCCTGAGCGCAGGGCGTAGCCCGTAGTCGAAGTTTTGCGTAGCGAAATGAGCGAAGCAAAACCGAGGAGTGACAGCGACGATGGGATCTCCGAGGGATATACAATAGCTTTTCTGCTCAGTGTTACTTTCTTGTACTAGCATTAAAAATATTACTTTGCGCACGAAAGCTATTGGTATTCCTTGCGAGACCCCGCTCACCCTTAAGGCTCGCGTTTTTGTTTTGCTAGCACGCAAAACAAAAATTCGACTGCGTGTGGGGTGTTGCTTTACTACGCTATTCCATAATAATCGCTCCACACTCCGCTCAGGGTGACGCATGAGGCTTCGCCCTGCGCTCAGGATGACACAAAAAGATTGACAAATATCTTTTTGTGTGATACAATAAATTTGCCACATAAATCGAATACCTCTAGTTCAGAGTGGGCATTTTTATCTTTGGTAAAAATGCATACTCCCTTTTCTGCGTGCTCTGGCTAGTGGTAAAGATTTGTGTGGCAACAATTGGAGATGCATTTTTCGGTGCGTCTCTAATCGGGGCGCACTTTTTTATTTTTAGGAGGGGCAAAAATGGCGAAATGCAAAAAATGCGGTAAGGATTTTGATAAATGGGAAGCCTCGGTCGCATTTGAAAGCATTGATTTTGCTTCCTTGCCCGTTCGTTACGATAGATTTGGCAGATCGCTTTGCTGTGCTTGCGCCATTGAGGAATATCAAAACGGCAACTATTTTGAAACGTGCGAATACTGTGGAAAGCAATTTTATCCGGAAAGAGAACTGCTTTTGTTCGAAGAAGATCTTTTGATCAAAAAGCTTCATTTCAGCATGTATGATTTCGGCATTCTGTGCTCTGATTGCGCAAAAAAATGCGTCTTAAACGGCAAAGAATATGAAAGGTTCTGTCAAGCCGATGCCGCAAAGCGAAAGAGATAAGAACAATTTGTACGGATGATTTAAACAACCAAAAGAGCCGCAGGCGGTGCCTGCGGCTCTCTTTGTTCGCAATGATTATTTATACTTGCGCTTGCGTGCAGCTTCAGACTTCTTCTTACGCTTTACGCTGGGCTTTTCGTAATGCTCTCTCTTGCGAAGTTCGGCAAGGACGCCGGATCTGGCGCACTGACGCTTAAAGCGACGCAGAGCACTGTCAAGGGTTTCGCCCTCTTTCAGCTTTACTTCTGCCATTGTTCTATTTCCCTCCCCTCGCGGTGACAAACTCATTTCATCATACGTTTTTGACACGTACTATGTTATTATACACGATTTTTTGCTTGGTGTCAAGAGTAATTTTGAAAATACGGTATTTTTTTGTTTTACAAAATCCTTAGTCGCTTTTCTCTTTGACTGTGCAAGGCACAAAGAGAAAAGCTGACAAAAGAGAAATGCCGTCTTTGGGGCTCCTCGCCCCAATCCCCCGCCACCTTTTGAAAAAGGTGGACGAAAACTTTTAGGCAATCAAATTGCGACGAAATTGACAATCTTACCGGGAACGACAATTTCCTTTTTAACGGTTTTTCCTGCAAGTGCCGCGGCGACGCGCTCGTCCGCTTTGGCAAGTGCTGCCATTTCCTCGCGGCTAGCCCCCGCGGGCATCATAACGACTGCTTTGAGCTTGCCGCAAAGCTGCACGGCGATCTCGATGGTATCGGACACTGTTTTTGCCTCGTCATATGCGGGCCACTCGGCAAGCGAGCAGAAGCCCTTGCCGCCAAGTGCTTCCCAGATCTCCTCGCAAAGATGCGGTGCGAAGGGGCAAAGCATCGAAACGAAGGTCTTTGCTTCGTCCACAGTGAGCGCACCCGCCTTATCGATCTCGTTGATCAGCTCCATCATCGAAGCAATCGCGGTGTTGAACTTCATATCCTCGATATCCGAGGTGACCTTCTTGATCGTTCTGTGGAAGGGTGTTTCAAGCGCTTTGGTAACACCATTGCCCTTTGCTTTATCGGCAAGACCTGCCACGCGGTCAAGGAAGCGCTTACAGCCGCGCATACTGCTCTCGGACCAGGGTGCGGCAGCAGCGTAATCGCCCATAAAGAGGATATAAACGCGCAGGGTGTCGGCGCCGAACTCGTCAACGACGTTCAGAGGATCGACCACGTTGCCGCGCGATTTGGACATTTTCTGTCCGTCGGGACCGAGAATGAGTCCCTGTGCGGTGCGCTTGGCGTAAGGCTCCTTGGTGGGAACGACGCCAAGGTCATACAAAAATCTATGCCAGAAGCGGCTGTAGATCAGGTGGCGCGTAACGTGCTCCATACCGCCGTTATACCAATCGACGGGCAGCCAATATTGGAGCTTTTCGGGATCGGCAAGACAATCGGCGTTCAGCGGATCGATGTAGCGCAGGAAGTACCACGAGGAGCCTGCCCACTGGGGCATGGTGTCGGTCTCGCGCTTTGCGGCGCCGCCGCACTTGGGGCACTTGCAGTTCACGAAGCTGTCAATTTTGGCAAGGGGAGATTCGCCGCCCTCACCGGGGGCAAAATTCTCGACTGCGGGGAGCTTCAAGGGCAATTCGCTATACGGAACGGGTACCATACCGCAACGCGCGCAATGCACGATCGGAATCGGCTCCCCCCAATAGCGCTGACGGTTGAACGCCCAATCCTTCATCTTATATTGAACGCCCGCTTCGCCGACGCCCTTTTCCTCCAGCACCTTGATCATCTTTTCAATGGCGATCTTCTTTTCCTTGATGCCGTTGAGGAACTCGGAATTGATCATCTCGCCGTCGCCTGCGTAGGCCTCTTTTTCGATGTCGCCGCCCTTGATGACCTCGATGATATCCGCGCCGAACTTCTTGGCAAAGGCGTAATCACGGTCATCGTGCGCAGGCACTGCCATAATGGCACCCGTGCCGTAGCCCATCATGACGTAGTCGGAAATGTAGATCGGGATCTCCTTGCCACTCACGGGGTTGATGGCGGTCAGGCCCTCAATGCGAACACCCGTCTTATCCTTGTTCATCTGGGTGCGCTCGAACTCGGTCTTCTTGGCGCACTCCTCGCGGTAGGCGTCAAGCGCATCGGCATTCTTGATGAGATCGCGATACTTTTCAAGCATAGGATGCTCGGGTGCCATGACCATAAAGGTGACACCGAAGAGCGTGTCGGGACGGGTGGTGTAAACGCGGAGCTTTTCATCAGTTCCCTTCAGAGCGAAGTTGACGAACGCGCCCGTGCTTCTGCCGATCCAGTTCACCTGCTGCATCTTGACATTGGGCAGATAGTCGACCTCTTCCAAGCCCTCCAGCAGCTTGTCGGCGTACTTTGTGATGCGTAAGTACCATACGTCCTTGGATTTTTGCACGATATCGCTGTGGCAGATGTCGCACTTGCCGCCCTGGGAATCCTCGTTGGAAAGCACGACCTTACAGCTGGGGCAATAGTTGACGAGCGCCGTGTCGCGGAACACAAGTCCGTTCTCGAACATCTTCAGGAATATCCACTGCGTCCACTTGTAATAATCCTCCTCGGTGGTATCGACAACGCGATCCCAATCAAAGGAGAAGCCCACGCGCTTTAACTGCTCGGAAAAGCGCGCGATGTTCTGATCGGTCACCTGACGGGGGTGGATACCCGTTTTGATGGCGTAGTTTTCGGTGGGCAGACCAAAGGCATCAAAGCCGATGGGGAAAAGCACGTTGTAGCCCTGCATACGGCGCTTGCGGCCAACGACCTCAAGCCCTGCGTACGCCTTGATGTGCCCCACGTGCATACCCGCACCGCTGGGGTACGGGAACTCAACAAGCCCGTAAAACTTCGGCTTGTCGCTCTTGTCTGCGGCGTGAAAGATCCCCACCTCTTCCCATTTTTTCTGCCACTTTGATTCAGCGGCAACAAAATCGTATTTCATTGCTTAATCCTCCTTGTCGTCCGTTCCCGCAGGAGCGGCATACAGCTTGTCAAGATGATAAAATTCCCTTGCCTCACGGTCAAAAACGTGCACCATAACAGTGCCGTAGTCCACCACCATCCAGTCGCGCTTGTCGCCGCCGTCGGTATGCAAGGGCTGCACGCCGCGCTGACCGAGGCGGTACTCGACCTCGCCCGCAAGCGCGCGCACGTGGGTGCTTGACGTGGCACTGGCAAGCACAAGACAGTCGGTGATATCGCTTCTGCCCACAACGGGGATCACGGCAATATCACGGCCGCGCTTGGCATCCAGCACAAAGCGAACGGCTTCGGCAAGCTCCTCGGGGCTTGCATCGGCAAGAGACGGTAAGGTTTCCCAATTTTCAAAGGTTACGTCTTCCATTTTGATTCCTTTCAGATTTCGGTTCTATTTCGATTCTATTCTTCAGATCCTCAAACGCGGCAAGGCTGTCAAGGCAGATCGCACTGCCCCTTGCTTGCAGCTTGGGGATCAGATTTTCATAAGATAGGAGCAGCACGTCGCCAAGATGGCTCAAACGGGCTGTTGTATTCATTTTTTCGGGTACGGGGTCGAAAAACGCGTGCCGCAACGCGATACAATCGGCAAACTCGCGCCCTTCCTCGATGATGTCGGCAAGATACAAGAGCGCGTCGCAAAGCGTCATCCCGCTCTTTCCCGTCGTGTGCCAGCGCACCGCCGAGATCAGCTCCGCGTCGGCGAAATCGGGATAGAATTTTGGAATGATCAGCGCCGCGGTCATACCGTGCCAGACCTTTGGTGACGACAGCTCATCGGGGCGAAGCGTGATACCGTGATCGGCAAGGATCTGCAGCTGCTCATCGTCGGTGAGCTCCTTTGTCACGTCGTGCAGCAGCGCCGCCGCCCGTAACAGCATCGTTTTTTCGGGACAGTAGAGCGCGGCAAGTCGCATCGCCATTTGCTCCACGCCCAAGGTATGCTTCATACGGTAGGGTGATAGCCGCTTTTCTACATCAGCCCGAAGGGTGATCAGCATTTCTTCGGTCATAGGCACCTCAACGGTACAGCCCGTTGGACTTGATATAATCCGCAACGGGGATGGGCACAAGGTCGGTGATCGCCTCGCCGTTTTTCACGCGGTCGCGGATCTCGGTCGAGGAAAGCTCAATGACGTCCGCCATCAGCCGGCGTACGATCCTGCCGTATTTTTCTTGGTAAAGCTGATTCTTTGCTACGATCTGCCCCTCTAAGATGGGATCCTGCTCGCGGCGGATATAGACGGGATAGCAAAGGCGAAAGATCTCTTCGGGCGCGCGCCAGCTGTCCAGTGTCAGCATCATATCGGTGCCCATAAGCAAAAACAGTCTGCGATCCGCGCCCGAAAGCGCGCGAAGGGTATCCACGGTAAAGCTTTTGCCGCCCCGTGTGATCTCCATATCGCACACGATCACCTTTTCCATACCGCCAAACGCAAGCTCGCACATCGCAAGGCGGTGCGCGGGATCGTCGGCGGCGTCGATCTGCTTATGAGGGGGGATGCCCGCGGGGATCACATAAAGCAGGTCAAGCTCCATTTGACGGATGAACGCCTCTGCCGCCGCCACGTGTCCGCGGTGAACGGGAGCAAACGTGCCGCCGTAAATACCAATGCGTATGATGCCGTTCAGCATAGCTCGATCTTCTTTTTTGTTTTGGATTCGCGATACAAAATGCACTTGGTGCCGATCACGGCAACCACCTCGGCATCGGTCGCGGCGGCGAGCTCCTCGGCTGCCTCGCGCACCGTGAGGTCGCAATTTTCAAGCACACGCATTTTGATCAGCTCTCTTGCTTCCAGTGCATCGGAAACGGTGGCGATCAGCTTTTCACCGATGCCGCCCTTGCCGATCTGCATAATGGTATCCATTTGGGATGCCATAGAGCGCAGATGCGCCCGTTGTTTGCTAGTTAGCATAGTTTCTCCTTAATTTTAAATCGGGATTTATAGGAAAGCCGTTATGGCTACGTGTCATCCTGAGCGAAACACGCACTCGCCTTTGCGAGTGCTGAGGAGTCGAAGTTTTGCGGGTCGAGGGCTTGCCCGAGCAAGCAAAACCGAGGGAGCGATAGCGACCGAAGGGATCCCGTATGAAATTACAATAGCTTTTGAGACAAACGCAACTAAAAAATGCAACTTGATGCCACGAGAGCTATTGTATATCCATTGTAGATCCCTGCGTCGCCCTAAGGCTCCTTGCTTTTGCTCGCTCGGTAAACCTCGCCTCCCAAAAGTTCGACTGCGGGCTGCGCCCTGCGCTCAGGATGACACGTTAATTGACGAAAAGGAGCTTCTCTACAAATCAAAATTTGAAGGCTTTCCATTTGCACCGAGATGCGTCAGCCGTTATCCTCCACCAAGCCGTAGCGCCTTGCGATACGCGCGGCAAGCTGCCGCACGGCGGCACCGCGATGGCTGATGGCATTTTTCTCGTCCGCGCTCATTTCCGCTAAGGTCTTGCCCATCGGATCGTACCAGAACAGCGGATCGTAGCCAAAGCCGCCCTTCCCTCTCGGGGTGATCAGGATCTCGCCCTCGACCGCACCCGTCGCGCGGATGGGGGCAGTTCCTTCGGGAAAAGCCATCGCAAGCGAGCAGATGAACGCCGCACGGCGATCGGCAACGCCCGTCAGCTTTTTCAAAAGCAGCTCATTGTTTGCCGCATCGTTGCCGTGCTCACCCGCATAGCGCGCCGAGTAAATGCCCGGCTCCATATCAAGCGCGGGCACGACAAGGCCCGAATCATCTCCAATGCCGGGGTAGCCCGATTTGGCGGCGGCCTGCGCCTTGATCATCGCGTTTTCTTCAAACGTCGTGCCGTTTTCCTCGATCTCATCGGTGATACCGACGTCGTCAAGGGATTTGAGCTCGATCACGTCGCCGAGGTATTGCGACAGCAAGCGCTGCAGCTCGGCGACCTTTCCCTTGTTGCGGGATGCCAATACAACTGTAATCTTGTTCATACTCATTCAAACAGCGCGGTGACAAATTCCTCCGCGTCAAACTCCTGCATATCGTCGATCTTCTCGCCAACGCCCACGAATTTCACGGGCAGCCCTAGCTCGCGGCGGATCGAAAGCACGATGCCGCCCTTGGCAGTACCGTCCAGCTTGTTGAGCACAAGTCCCGTGATCTCTGCCGCGTGGCTGAATTCCTTGGCTTGCATAATGGCGTTCTGCCCCGTGGTCGCATCCAGCACCAGCAGATTTTCGCGCATCGCGTCGGGCAGCTCGCGCGAGATCACGCGATTGATCTTGGCAAGCTCGTCCATCAGATTCTTTTTATTGTGCAAGCGCCCTGCCGTATCGATGATCAAGACGTCCGCTTGCTTTTTCTTGGTGTACTGAATGGCATCGAACACCACAGCGGCGGGGTCGGAGCCTTCGTTCTGGTGGACCAGATCCACGCCCGCGCGGTCACACCAGACCGCAAGCTGATCGATGGCGGCGGCACGGAAGGTATCCGCGGCGGCGACCACGACCTTTTTGCCCGCTTTTTTAAGGCGTTTTGAAATTTTGCCGATCGAGGTGGTCTTGCCCGCCCCGTTCACGCCGATCACAAGGATCACGGAAGGGGCGGTATCCAAATGAAGCGTGTCACCCTCTCCGATGAGGTCGGTGACGATGACCTTAAGCGCTTCCTTGATCTGGTCGGGCTCCTTGAGGCGCCCTTCCTTGATCTCATCGCGCAGGCGATCCAGGATCTCCTCGGTGGTATTCACACCCACGTCGGCGGTGATCAAAAGCTCCTCCAATTCCTCCAAGAGATCCTCGTCTACCTTGACAAAATGCTTGAGCAAGGCGTCAATTTTGCCAAAGATCGCGTTTTTTGTTTTGGCGAGTCCTTCGCGTAATTTAGCTAAAAATCCCATTCCAATCGTCTCCTTCCTGCTTGCCGCGGATCGAAGCCACGTCAAGTGCAAGCACCTTGGAAATACCGCGCTCGGGCATGGTAACACCGTACAGACGGTTTGCAGCCTCCATCGTACCGCGGCGGTGCGTGATCAGGATGAACTGCGTTTCCATCGAATAGCGCTTGATGTATGCGGCAAAGCGTGCCACGTTGACCTCGTCCAGCGCCGCTTCGATCTCATCAAGGATGAAGAAGGGCGTTGGGTTGACCTGCAAAATGGCAAAGAACAAGGCGATCGCGATGAAGGACTGCTCGCCGCCCGAAAGCAGTGTCATATTCTTGATGATCTTGCCGGGAGGTGCCGCCTTGATCTCAATACCGCTGGTCAACACGTCGGTGGGGTCGGAGAGCGAAAGCTCTGCGCTACCGCCGCCGAACAGCTCCTTAAAGGTCTTATCAAAGTTCTGGTTGATCTGCTCAAAGGTCTTCATAAACGAGACCTGCATCTCGGTCTCCAGCTCGCGGATGATCTTGGCAAGGTCATCGCGCGCGGCGGTCAGATCCGCGATCTGCCCTGCCATATAGTCATAACGTTCCTTGACCTCTTTGTATTTATTCACGGCATCAAGGTCAACGTTACCGATGGCGCGCAGACGGTTGCGGCAGCTGATCTGCAGCTGTCTGACCTCCTCGACCTGCTCGGCTGTGATCAGCTCGTAGCCAAGCTCCAGCGCCTCGTTACGGGTCATTTCATAATCTTCTCTGAACTTATTGGTCAGCTTATCCTGATCCTCACGCAAAGTATTCA
Source organism: Clostridia bacterium (assembly GCA_017625065.1). GTDB lineage: Bacteria > Bacillota > Clostridia > Oscillospirales > CAG-272 > Firm-07. Next base: position 26,694 of record JAGALS010000087.1, read on the forward strand.
GACGTGTTTCGTTCTTGGTATGCGCGCGGAAGAAGTTTTCCTTTTCCGCAAGCTTGCTTTGGATCTTGCCGTTGAGCTCCGCGAGCTTTTTCTCAAACGCCATACTGCCGTCCTGCAAGGCGCTGTACTGCGCGTTGAGCTCGGAAAGTACACGCTCGCCCTCGGCGAAGGTGTTGCGGTTCGCCTCCTGGCGCAACAGCTCGTTGCGGATGCTTTGCTCCAGCGCCGCCTTTTGTTCCTCTGCCGCACGGATCTCCTCGCGCAAGCCTTCGGCGCGCGCGGCGGATTCCTGCATATAGGTGGTCGCGGTCTCAATATCCTTACGCACACCGCTGATGGCGATGTACAGCTCGGTCATCTCGGATTCCTTTGCGGTCTTTTCGTCAAGCACGCCGTTGCGCTCCACGTCCTTCTCGGCGCGAAGCTGACTGATCTCCTCGATCTGGTGGCGCAGCTCCTTTTCGCGCAACGCCAGCTTTTCAAGCTCCTCATCGTAGCCCGCACGCTGACGTGACAGTGTTTCAAAGTCCTCGCTCAGCTTTTCAATAAGCGCCTCGTTTGCCTCAAGCTTGGCGCGATGCTGGGCGGCGATGCCCGCCTCCGCGCTTTGCAACGTGACAAGCAGCTGACGGCGGTCGTCAGCATCGGAGCGGTCGCTTGCAAGCTCCTTGATCTCGCCCTCCAGCTGCTCGCGCTCACGGCGAAGCTCGTCCAGGCGCGCAGTAAGCTCCTTGAGCTTTTCGGAAAGTGCCGCGATCTCGCCCGAACGGGAAAGCATACCTGCCTTTTGCTTGACCGAACCGCCCGTAAACGAACCGCCCGCATTGATGACCTGACCGTCAAGCGTGACGGCCTTCACACGGAACTTGGTCTTGCGCGCCATATCGGTGGCGTGGTCCAGATTGTCAAAAACGACGGTGCGTCCCAGCAAATGGGAAACGATGTCGCGGAATTTATGCTCGCAATCCACAAGGTCGGCGGCAATGCCGATGTAGCCGGGGCATTTTTCCGCCTCCTCCATTTCGGCCGTCACGGTCTGACCGCGTACCGAGGAGATCGGGAAGAAGGTGGCTCTGCCCGCCTGAGCCTGCTTCAAGGTATACATAGCATTCTTGGCGACCTGCTCGTCCTCAACGACGACGTGCTGCAGGTTTGCGCCAAGCGCGATCTCGATCGCGGTGACGTGCTCCTTATCCACCGAAATGAGCTTGGAGAGCGGGCCGTAGATCTTGCCGCACTTCTGCCCACGCGCATCGGTGATGCGTCCTGCGGCGTATGCCTCCATCACGAAGCGGACACTGCCGGGGAAGCCCTCAAAATGCTCCTCCATTGCGCGGAACGCCTCAATGCGCTGCGTCGCGATATCGGATTGCACCTTGCAGTCGTTCTCTTCTGCAAGCAGCTCCTGCAATGCCTCGTTCTGCTTTTCAAGGCGGCTGTCGCATTCGGCGATCTTTGCCTCGGCCTCGGCGATCTGTGCGCCGTAGCCCTCAACGACCTTATTCTTTTCTTCCCATTGAGCGCTGAATTGCTCGGAAAGCTTGCGGTACTCGGCGATCTCGGCCTCCATTGAGGTATGCTTGGTGCTGTCGGTGATCTTGCCGTTTTCGATGACCTGCATACGCACCTTGATGTCCATCGCTTCGGTCTCGCGCTCGTCGATATCGGCAAGTGCGGTCGCGATATTGCCCGCAATGGTCAGCGCGCGATTGGCAAGCTCCTGGGCTTCTTCCGCCTTCTTGGTGTGCTCGCCCTCAAGCTCCGCACAGCGCACCTGCAAGGCTTCCAGTGCCGCGCGGCGCTTCGCGCCCTCTTCTTCCTCCGCGCCAAGCTGCGCCTTCTTTGCGACGATCACGCCCTCGGCGTTCTCTACCTTTTCCTTTGTGTTGGCAATGGTGTTTTCGGACACGCGGTATTGGCTGTCGCGCTCGCTGTTTTCCTTATCCAGGGCGCGGATGCGCTCCAGGATCTCGGAAGCCTTCGCCTTGTTATTTTGCGACTCCTCAAAGAGCTGCTCGCTTTGCGCGTTGTAGTTTGCAACCGCCTCCTCGGCGAGCTTGAGATCATAGCCGCTGTTGCGGAAGTTTTCCTCCGCCTTAATGATCTCCTTTCGCAAGCGCTCGGAATCGTAGATCCAGAGTTGAACGTCTGCCTGCTTTTTTGCCTCGTGCAGCTCGAGTGCCTTCTTGGCTCGCTCCGCCTCTTTTTCAAGGGGTCCGACCTGCGACGCGACCTCCTGGAAGACGTCGTTGACACGGGTCATATTCTCCTCGGTCGCGGCGAGCTTGCGCTCGGTCTCGGTCTTGCGGTGGCGGTATTTGGCGATACCGGAAGCGTCCTCGAAAATACTGCGGCGCTCATCGGATTTACGGGAGATGATCTCCGCGATCTTACCCTGACCGATGATGGAATAGCCGTCACGGCCGACACCTGTATTCATGAACAGCTCATAAATATCGCGCAAGCGGCAGGGGCGGCGGTTGATGAAGTATTCACTCTCACCCGCACGGTAATAGCGACGGGTGACGATCACCTCGTCATAGGGGCAATCCAGACGATGCTCGGTGTCGGTATTGTCAAAGGTCACCGAAACCTCGGCAAAGCCCATCGGACGACGGCTGTCAGCACCGCCGAAGATGATATCCTCCATCTTGGTACCACGCAGACTCTTGGAGGAAATCTCACCAAGCACCCAACGCATCGCATCGGAAATGTTGGACTTACCGCTGCCATTGGGTCCCACGATGACGGTGGCACCGCGCTCAAAGGTCAGCTTGGTCTTGTCCGGGAAGGATTTGAAGCCCTGCATTTCCAGTGATTTCAGATACATGATGCACGCCTCCTTTCTTCAAAATGATAATATAATATATTATTATAATATATCAAAACAAAATTTGCAAGGGGTTTTGCACATTCCGAGGACAACTTTTTTGCAAAACAGAAAAAACGGCGCGTTTTGCGCCGCTTTTTCGTTATTTCGGTAAATAAAGCTTCAATGCTTCGCGGGCGGCATTTTGCTCCGCCTCTTTTTTTGAGCTGCCCCGCCCCGTGCCGAAGCAATTGGAATTGATCAGCACGCGAACGGTAAAGGATTTCGCATTATCGGGACCTTGCTCACGGATCAGCTCGTAGCGCAGCTCCTCGCCGGGCGTTTGCTGCACGTATTGCTGTAAAATCGTCTTATAGTCTTCAAGGGGTTGCAGATCCTTTTCCAGCTTTGCGATCTCATTTTTGATGTAAGGGATCAAAAACGAAGCAACGGTATCAAGATCTCCACTATCCAAATACAAAGCGCCCAGCAACGCCTCGAAGGCGTCCTCCAAGAGCTTCGGTTTCTCGCGCCCGTCCTTTTCTTCCCCTTTTCCAAGCAACAAATAGTCGCCAAGACGCAACTGCATCGCATAATCGGCAAGGGCGCGCTGACAAACAAGATTCTTGCGCAACACCGTCAATCTTCCCTCAGGCAGATCGGGGTAGGTATGATACAGGTAATTGCAGACCGTGAGCGACAAAACCGAGTCGCCCAAAAATTCCAGCCGCTCATTACAGCCCTCACGTCCGCCCATATGCTCGTTTGCAAAGGAGGAATGGGTGAGAGCCGTACGCAAAAGCTGCGCATTGCCAAAGGTATAGCATATACGCTCTTCTAAATGCTTTTGTTCCAAAGGATACATGGTTTTTTCACCCCGTTCTATGGCTTTTTGTACTTTTGTGGCAAAACAATAACTTATTTCCTGATCTCGTCGAGCGCTTCGTCAAGCGCTTCAAGAGCGCGGGCAGAAACCGCCTCGTTCCGCACCGATTTTCCGCCGCGCACCTTTTTTTCAAGCGGTGGGACGATGCCGAAATTGGCGTTCATAGGGGTAAAGCTCCCCACGCCGCCGTTGGAAACG
>JAGALS010000088.1 GCA_017625065.1 Clostridia bacterium
GCAGAATCTGTCTATCGAGATTAAGTGAGAAAAATAGGAGAGCGGGGAGAGACCCTTTTGCAAAAGGGTCTCTCCCCGCTCTCCTATTTTTCTCACTTAATCTCGATAGACAGATTCTGCATCCGCTCCATCGCGGCGCGGAAAACCGTCTTATCGTTCTCGTGCGTGAGGCATTTCTCGGCATCCTCCAGCGGGATCCACTCGACCTCGGCGATCTCACCCTCACGGGGGCGCACGTCGGGGCTGGTGGTGAAGGCAAGGAAGTACACGACCTCCTTCATCACGCCGGGTGACGGACTGTAATTCACCGTCGCGCGGAAATCCGACACGATGGCGATCAGCGAAGAGGTCTCCTCCATCACCTCGCGCAGCGCGGTGGCGTATTCGGTCTCTCCCGCCTCCATATGTCCCTTGGGGAAGGATCGGTTCCCCTTTGGCTTATGTCGGATCATCAAAATATAATAGTTATCCCCATCGCGGCGCACCACAAGCGCGCCGCAGGATTTTTCCCAAACCATACTTGAAACCTCCTTTGGAACTGTGATCTGCAATGGGTTATTGCTTGATCTCCTCCATAATGAAGGCCTCCAGAATATCACCGATCTTCAGGTCGTTGAAGCGATCAAGACCGATACCGCACTCGTAGCCCTCCGCGACCTCCTTGACGTCGTCCTTGAAGCGGCGCAGAGAAGCGATCTTATCCTCAAAGATCACGATGCCGTCACGCACAACGCGGATCTGTGCGGCACGGGTGATCTTGCCGTCCTGCACGTAAGAGCCTGCGATAAAGCCGACGTTTGGCACGTGAATGGTCTGACGGACCTCGGCGTGACCGAGCAGCGCCTCCTGGAACTTGGGCGCCAGCATACCTTTCATCGCGGCGGTGATCTCCTCGATGCACTCGTAGATCACGCGGTAGGTGCGGATATCCACGCCCTGACGGTCTGCGGAATCGATCGCCGCCTTGTCGGGACGGACGTTGAAGCCGACGATGATGGCGTTCGAGGCTGCTGCCAGCATAACGTCACCCTCGATGATACCGCCTGCGGCGGCGTGAATGACACGGACCTTGACCTCCTCGTTGGAGATCTTTTCAAGCGACTGCTTGACGGCCTCGGCAGAGCCTGCCACGTCAGCCTTGACGATGATGTTAAGCTCCTTGACACCATCCGAGATCTGCGCGAACAGATCGTTGAGGTTGGCACGGGCGTTTGCCTTGAAGCCCTCCTCCTTTGCCTTGTCGCGGCGCTGATCGGCAAGGGTTCTTGCCATGCGCTCGTCCTCAACAGCGGCAAAATCGTCGCCTGCCTCGGGGACCTCGGCAAGACCGATGATCGAAACGGGAACAGAGGGACCTGCCTCCTTGACGGTACGGCCGGTGTGATCCTTCATACTGCGGACACGGCCAACGGCAGTGCCTGCGATCACGATATCGCCGTTACGAAGCGTACCGTTCTGCACCAGAACCGTCGCCACGGGACCGCAGCCCTTATCCAGCTTGGACTCGATGATGATACCCTTTGCACGGCGGTCGGGATTGGCTTTAAGCTCCTTCATATCGGCGACCAGCACGACGTTCTCAAGCAGCTCGTCGATGCCCATACCGGTGAGCGCCGAAACGGGTACGCAGATGACGTCGCCGCCCCACTCCTCGGGCACAAGGCTGTAATTGGTCAGCGCCTGCTTGACCGCATCGGGGTTGGCGGTGGGCTTATCCATTTTATTGATGGCAACGATGATATCAACGCCTGCCGCCTTGGCGTGGTTGATCGCCTCAACGGTCTGGGGCATAATGCCGTCGTCTGCCGCCACCACAAGGATGGCAATATCGGTGGCTTGCGCGCCACGGGCACGCATCGAGGTGAACGCCTCGTGTCCGGGGGTATCCAGGAACGTAATATCTCTGCCGCCTGCCTTCACGCGGTAAGCGCCGATGTGCTGGGTAATGCCGCCTGCCTCGCCTGCGGTCACGCGTGTGTGACGGATGGCGTCAAGCAGAGAGGTCTTACCGTGGTCAACGTGACCCATCACGCACACAACGGGTGCGCGCTCGATGAGGTTATCCTCGGCATCCTCGGTCTCATCAAAGAGCTTCTCCTCGATGCTGACCACGACCTCCTTGCTGGCCTCAACGCCAAGCTCGGAAGCGATCAGGTACGCGGTGTCGTAATCAATGGTCTGATTGAGCGTCACCATCATACCCATCATCATCAGCTTCTTGACGACCTCTGCGGGCGCGATCTTCATACGGGATGCGAATTCGCTGACCGTGATCTCATCGGGAATGGTGACGGAGTTTGCTTGCTTGGTGACGGGTGCGGTGCTCTTTTTTGCACCCTTACGGGTCATAGCGTGCGTGCCGACCTGCTGCTTTCTCACGCGCTGGTTGCCGCCGCGGGCATCGCGCACTGCGTCGGGCACGAAGGTGTCCAGGCGCTCGTCATATTTGGAAAGGTCCACGCTGGAGCTACGCATATCGACCACACGGGTGCCGCGTGCCTTCTGGCTGTTGTCGGTACCCTTGGGGGTCTGACCGCGCACGATCGCCTGCACCTGGAAATGCTCGCGCGGTGCGCGTCCGCCGTCGTCCTTATCACGGAAGCCACCGTTGTTACCGCCGCGGTTGCGGTCGTTGGCAGGACGGCTGTTGTGGGGGGCGTTGCCGCCAAATGCGGGCTTGCCGCCGCCAAACGAGGGTGCGGCAAAGCGGTCGCCCTGAGGCCTGCCCTGAGGCGCATTAGTGCCCGAACGGGGTGCAAAACGGTCGCCTGCGGGTCTGTCGCCCTGAGGCTTTTGCGCGGGAGCCGCGGGACGCTGCTGCATCGTGGCGCGCAGGTTCTGCGGAATATTGTAGGTGCGCGGATTGGGACGGGCAGGTGCCGCCGCGGGCGCTTCCTTTACTTCGGTTTCTTCTTTCTTGGCGGGAGGAACAGCGGCAGCTTCCGTCTTCGGTGCGGACTTCACCTCGGGCTCTGCCTTCTTTTCGGTCTCTTTCTTTTTCTCGGGCGCTTCCTTTGCAGGCTCTGCCTTCTTCTCGGGCTCTGCCTTCTTTTCAGGGCTTGCCTTTTCCTCGGGCGCAGCCTTTTTGGCAGCCTTCTTGGGCGCTTTTTCAGCCACCTCTGCCTTGGGTGCGGCAGCTTCGGCGGGCGCGGCGACCTCCTCGGCCTTTGCGGGCTTCGCCTTCTTTTCGGGCGCCTTTGTCGGGATATAGGTGTCGCCGAACAGATAGTCGTCGATGCCCTTGATCTGAGCGGCACGTGTCAGTGCCTCAAAGACGATATCGAATTCACCGGCGGTCAGAGTCTTTTGAGTTGTTTTGCACTCCATTCCGCGCGCTGTCATCAGCTCGGTGATCTCTTTGCTTTTGATACCAAGGTCCTTTGCAAGTTGAGTAATTTTAAACGCCATATTTCCTCCTCCTGACACCCGCAGTCCGTGCAGGGTGCCGCCAAAAGTGTTGTCTGTTTGCTGCTCTTTAAAGAGCATTATCGTGGTATAGCTCTATGATCGCCCGTGCGAGGTTCGGCTCGGTGATCCCCACCGCCGCCACAGCACCGTCGCGTTTTCCGACGCGCTGTGCAAGTGTCGCGCAATCAAGCGACAGTCGGATCAGCGGCACACCGTAATAGGCGGTGCGATCGCTCACGCGCTTTTGCGTATTTTCCGATGCGTCTGCCGCTAAAAGCACCAGCACGGGTGTTTTTTCTTTTTTCCCTTTTTGCAATGCCGTGCAAATGAGAGGCACGCCTGCGATCGCGCGCCCCGCGCGCGCCGCCAGCCCCAAAAAGCCGATGGCTTTTTCCTCACGATCACTCGCCGGCATGGAACTGCTCCTCCAACGCCTCGTACACCGCATCGGGGATCTCACATTCCAAGCTGCGCGAAAGACTCTTCTTGCGACGCGCTTGGCGCAGGCACGCTACATTCTTACAAATATATGCGCCGCGACCCGATTTCTTTCCGGTGAAATCAAGCGAAACGTTTCCTTCGGGATCCCGTACCACACGCAAGAGCTCAAGCTTTGGGCGATGCTCGCCGCAGCCAAGGCACTGCCGTTCGGGGATCTTTCTCTTTTTTTGCTCCATTTTCGATACCGTTATGGGGCTTATTCTGCTTTGATGTCGATCTTGTAGCCCGTCAGCCTTGCGGCAAGACGAGCATTCAGACCCTCTCTGCCGATGGCAAGAGACAGCTGATCGGGATCGACCAGAACGCGGCAAGCGCGCTCGCCGGTCATCTCAACCGAGATCACACGGGCAGGAGAGAGCGCCGCGGCAATGAACTCCTCGGGCTGCTCGCTGTACTGGATGATATCGATCTTCTCGCCACGCAGCTCGTCAACGATGCCTGCGATACGCATACCGCGGTTACCGATACAAGCGCCCACGGGATCCACGTCCGCATCGCGGGAGAACACTGCGACCTTGCTGCGCACGCCTGCCTCACGGGAAACACCCTTGATCATCACGACGCCGTCGGCGATCTCGGGAACCTCCAGCTCAAAAAGGCGGCGGACAAGCCCTGCGTGAGAGCGCGAAAGTGTGACCAGGGGACCGCGTGCCTCCTTGTTGACCTCCATCACGAAGACCTTGACGCGATCGTTCACGTAAAACTCCTCGCCGGGGATCTGCTCACTCTTGAGCAGAACGGCGCGACCCGTGCCGGTCTCCAGCACGACGTTGCCGTTGATGGGATCGATCTTGCTCACGGTTGCGGTGATGATCTCCTCGCGTTGAGACTCGTATGCCTCCTGCATCACCTTGCGCTCGCCCTCGCGGATGCTTTGAATGATGACAGACTTTGCGGCGGCGGCAGAAAGACGGCGGAAGTTTTCGGGCTTCACCTTGATCTCGATGAGCTGACCGAGCTTATAGCGCTTGTTGTGCGTTTTCGCATCCTCAAGCGAGATCTCCTGCTCGGGGTCGGTCACCGTTTCGACCACGGTTTTTTGCTGGAATACGCGGACGTCGTCCTTTTCGAGATTGAATTCGATACGCACGTTGGCGCCTGCGCCGTACTCCTTGTGGTACGCCGAGACGAGCGCGTTCTCGATTCTCTCGATCATATACTCCTTGGGAATACCCTTCTCTTTTTCCAGAAGGTCAAGGGCGTTTACAAACGATTCCTTACTGCTTTTCGTTGCCATGGCTTTATCCTTTCGTACTATGTGTATATGTGTTCTTTTTTGACTTAAAACTTGAAAACGGTCTGCAATTTTGCGACCACGTTACGGGGAATTCGGCACACGGTGCCGTTCACCTCCAGCAAAAGATCGGTGCCCTCTCTGCCGGCTAAGATCCCCTCGATGCTCTTTTTTCCCTCGAACGGAGCGAAAAAGCGCGCCTCCACAAGCTCGCCGACCGATGCATCGATGTGCGCGTCGGTGCGAAGCTCGCGCTCGATGCCGGGGGAGCTGACCTCAAGGTCGTAAGCGGTATCGATGGGGTCGAGCTCATCAAGCACGGGGTCAATGGCGCGATGCATGCGCTCGCAGTCCTCAATGGTGATGCCGTCCTCGTGATCAATGGTCACACGCAGAATGCGGCGCGCCCCCTCCTTGAGAAACTCCACGTCCCAGATAGCAAGCCCCAACTCGTCGGCGACGGGCTGGATCCCCTCACGAACGGTCTGGGCAATATTTTTTGCACCTGCCATAGTTTTCTCCTTTTCTTTGGTTGATTTTGTTCACAAAAAGCAAGCTAAACTTCCCCGCTTGCAAAAAAGCAAGCAAGGCAAGGATTTGACGCAGAAAGCAAAGCGAAGGCGTAGTGGGTCTACGTCGAGCTGCTTTCATGAAAACACCGCAGCATTGCGCCGCCTTTTTTGTGAGCCAATTTCAAAGCAAATAAGAGGAGCAGGTCACCCGAACCTGCTCCACACTTCCTATCATACTGCAAGTATTATACCACTCTTTTTAAAAATTTGCAATAGAATTTCGCAATTTTTTTGAAAAAATCGCATTTTTTCCATAAACGGGGCAAAAATTGCCTCTTTGACGGTCATTTTTCACAAATCCTTCAAAGAATGTGTTTACAATCATCAAATTTTATGTTATAATATAAAATTAGTATAATGAAGACAACTGTCTATATCCTGATTGGGAGTTTATATATGAAAAACACAACGATCTCAAAAAGCGAGCAGCTCGACTTTCGAGGTATACTGGCAAAGCCCGAGGGCAGCCACATCCTGATCGCCGCGCTCTTTCTCTTCTTTTCCCTGCTCGTCATCCCCTTCGCAGACATCCCCAACGTCTGCGGCATCTATATTGTGTGCTGTGCGGTGCTTTACTACGCGCTCTCGCGTTCGTTTTTTGCAATGCTCTATTACGCGGTGCCCGCCTTTCTGCTTTACAGCTTTGGCGCGTTCCTGCCCGGCTCGCCCGATCCCCTGATGCTTCCCACGGTCTTTCTTGCGCTTTTGGTGGGCGGCGGCTGCGGCGCGTTTGTACTGATCCATTTTCACGACCCCAAAAAGCATCTCTATCTGTTGCTTTTGCCGATCCTTGCTTACACTGCGGCCACGCTCATCACGGGTGACCCCGTGCGCGGACTGCTCACACTGTTGCCCACAGCGCTTGCCATCGTTGCCGCCGTTTGCGTGCTGCTTTATATGCGCCGCACCGATGCGACGGTGCTGATCGCCGTGGCGCTTGCCGCGGTGCTTGCAATCGCGGGTCTTGTAACGCTTGGCGTGACGGGCGGCTTTGTCGGCAATCCCATCGTGACGCTTGCCGATACCGTACGTGCATCGATCACCGCCTTTTTGACCGAAGCCCGCAGCCTTTACACAGAAATGGGTATGCGGCTGTCGCTCAGCGACGTGGATATTTCAAATACCGCGGCGCTGCTTGTGAATCTCTTGCCGGGACTCTTCCTGTGCGCCTGCTCGATCACCGCATTCCTGGTATGGCGCACATTGCTGCAGCTGATGGTCGCCTTCCGCACGCTGCCGAAGCTCCCCTTCCGTCTTGCCGCCTTTTCGATGAGCAAGACCTCGGCTGTCGTGTTTCTGCTTTTCTATATCGTCGCGCTGTTCGCAAATTCCGCCGAGGCGACCCTTTTTGGCACGGTCTGCCAGAATGTGGCGCTGGTGCTGGAGCCGGGGCTTGCGCTGATCGGCTTTGCCTCGATCTTTTCACGGGGCGGTGCGCGCTCGTGCCTTTCCTACGTGCTTGTTTTTGGACTGCTTTTCATTCTTTGGACAAATCCCGCCACGGGCGTGGCGCTTGCCGCCTTCTTCGGCGCCTTTCATATTCTTGCGGCACAGTTTTTGCCGCAGGACAATTCGAACAAAGGAGACAGATAAATGCAAAAACATTCCGATCATCAGCATCATTCCGATACCGGGCTTCCTTTGCTTGTCACCATTATCATCGGACTGCTCTTTTTCGGCACCTACCTTGCCGTGGAGCGATTTTCCTCAAAGGAGATGCCCTCGCTTGCTGTTGCGCTGAGCTTTCTGATCGCATACACCCTGCTCAGTGTGCTGGTCTTCCTCTTTTTCCGGATCAAGGACCGCAAGCAACGCGATGAGCAGATCATGTTTGAATCGCTCAACACCAAAATGCACAATATGTTCAAGTATATGGTGGGCTTCCCCTATGCCATCGTGGACGAGCAAGGGCGCGTGCGTGCCACCAACAACGCGCTGCAACAGCTGATCGGCGCCAAGAACCCCTTTTACCGCGGCGCGCTGACCGACATCTGCAATGGGGTCAGCCTGCAGGATATTCTGAACGCCGCCTCCAAAAATGAGGAAAAGACCGGCACCGTCAGCAAGCTGACGCTTGAGGCGATCAACGCCGAGGCTGAGGAGACTGCCGAAAAGCCCCCCGAACACATTTTGGACGATCTGAAGGACGGCAAGATCGTCAGGCTGAAAAACGGCGGCCGCTACGTCGTCCGTGCCTATAAGATGAGCCTCAACGACCGCGACAATTATCTGGTGACCTTCACCGATGCGACAGAGCTCCTCGATCTGAAGGAAAAGACCGAGCGCGATATGCCCGCCATCGCCTATATCGACGTCGACAACCTGGAGGAGCTGACACAGTACACCCGTGTAAACTACCGTGATGCTTCGCGTAAGGTGGACGACGTCCTCATCCGCTTCGCGGCAAGCCTTGACGGACTCTTGCGCGAATATGAGCGTGACCGCTATCTGCTGCTCTTCTCGCAGGATAAGCTGCGCGAATGTGAGGACAATAAATTCACCGAGCTGCTGGACGGCATCCGTGGCATCCGCCTTGGTGAGTACAGCATCCCCGTTACGGTTTCGGTGGGCATCTCACTTTCCGACAGCTCGATGGCGGAGCGCGCCAAGGATGCGGGCACCGCGCTGGATATGGCATTGCAGCGCGGCGGCGACCAGGTGGCCGTGCGCCGCCGTGACGGCATCCGCTATTACGGCGGTCAGACACGTCCCTTCCAGCGCCGCACCAAGGTGCAATCCCGCGTGGTGGCAAACTACCTGCTTTCCGAGATCTCGTCTGCCGAGAATCTGCTGATTATGGGACACAAGAACCCCGACTTCGACTCGATCGGCTCGTGTGTGGGCATCGCCCAGCTCGGACTGTTCGCGGGTGTGCCCACAAAGATCATTATGGATTTGAACAACGCCAACTTCAAGATCGCCACCGAGCGACTTTGCGCCTCGCGCACCTACAGCGATATGTTTATTTCGGGTCACAAGGGGCTTGACCTGATCCGCCCCAACACCCTGCTGATCATTTCCGATGCGAACAATTTCAGCATCATCGAAGCCCCCGACGTTGCCGCCAATGTGCGACAGGTCTCGGGCAAGATCGCCATCATCGACCACCACCGTCAGACAGGCGAATACGATTTCGAACCCGTTATGAACTACATCGACCCCAGCGCCTCCTCGGCGGCGGAGCTCGTCACCGAGATGCTGGAACAGACCGACACGGGCTCGGACGGTGAAAACAACAAGCTCGTGAGCGACGAGGTCGCAAGCGTCATCCTGTCGGGCATCGTGCTTGACACGGGCAACTTTACCCGTAATACGGGTAGCCGTACGCTGGATGCGGCACGCTATCTGTATGGAAAGGGCGCAAACGCCGAGTACGTACACAGCTTCTTTAACGAGGATTATTCCGATTACGTTTGCGAGCGCAGCTTCTCGGGCTGTGCCCTGATGCAAAACAATTCCGTGGGAATGACGTGGAGCCACGGCACGGGACGGGGCGCGGACGACCGCGTTGCCGCCGCGAAGGAAGCCGACAAGCTCCTCAACGTCAAGGGCGTACACGCCTCCTTCGCGCTTGTGGAGGTGGGCAACGCCATCCATATCTCGGGCCGTTCAGACGGCAGCATCAATGTACAGCTCATCCTGGAACGCCTGGGCGGCGGCGGACGGTTCGATTCCGCAGGCGCCGCGATGACGGGTGTCTTGCTTGACGATGCACGGCAGGACCTGCGCGATGCCATCAACGCATACTTTGCCGAGCTGGAAGAAAAAAATCTGCAAACCTATTAAAATCCCGATCGCAAGCACGCGTTGCGACGATGATGTTATTTCAGAAAGGACACATACTATGAAAGTTATTCTCACCGCCGATGTCAAAGGACAAGGCAAGAAAGATCAGATGGTCGAGGTCTCCGACGGCTACGCCCGTAATTTCCTTTTCCCCCGCAAGCTGGCAAAGCCCGCTGACAATCAGGCTGTTACAGAGCTGAAAAACAAGCAAGCCGCCGCACAGCACAAGATCGAGGTCGAGCGCGCCGCCGCCAAGGAGACCGCCGCAAAGCTTGAGACCTTCAAGGTGCTGTTCAAGGTCGGTGCCAGCACCGACGGCCGTCTTTACGGCTCGATCACCTCAAAGGACGTTGCCGAAAAGCTTGCCGCCGATCACGGCATCACCGTGGATAAGCGCAAGATCACGTTGAACGAGCCGATCAAGGCATACGGCAGCTACGATCTGGACGTGAAGCTTTACACCGACGTTGCGGGTAAGATCCACGTCGTCGTCACAGAGAAGTAAGCGCTATGGCACAGAGATCAAACGATTATAACGTCGGGCTTGAGGATACGATGCGCAAAATGCCCGCATCCCTTTCATCCGAACGGGCACTGCTTGGCTCGGTCCTCATCGATCCCGCCTGCATCACCGACGTGCTGACGGTGATCACCGCCGACGATTTTTATCTGACCGAGCACAAGGAGATCTTTCTTGCGATGCGCGAGCTCTTCGACGCCAGCAGTGAGATCGACCCCGTCACCCTGATCGACACCCTTGTGCACAAGGGTGTTTACGAGAAGGCGGGCGGAGAGGAATATATCCGTTCCCTGCTTGAGGCAACGCCAAGCGCGATGAACGTGCAGGACTATGCCCGTATCATAAAGGAAAAAAGCACGCTGCGCCGCATCATCGCCACCTGCTCGGACGTATCGGATATGACCTTTTCCGAGCAGGAGGAGGTCGCCCACATTCTTGATTACGCGCAAAGCCAATTGGGTGAGATCTCCGCGGGACGGGATTCCCGCAGCTTCCAGCATATCCGTGACGTCATACGCAACGTATACGCCAATCTCAAGCAGCTGGTCGACGATCCCACCGCTGCGCGCGGTACCCCCACGGGCTTTTCGGGCGTTGACCGTCTGCTTGTCGGAATGGGTGAATCGGATCTGATCATCCTTGGCGCGCGCCCCGGTATGGGTAAGACCTCGTTTGCCCTGAACGTCGCCACCAACGTCGCCATTTCGCAAAAGAAGGCGGTGTGCGTGTTTTCTCTGGAAATGTCTGCCGAGCAGCTTGTGTCGCGCTTGCTTTCCAGCGAGGCAATGGTCAGCAGCTATGCGCTGCGCTCCGGTCAGCTCACGCCCGACGACTGGAACAAGCTTGCCGAAGCCGCCGCGAGGCTCTCTCAGACCGAGCTGTATATCGACGACACCCCGGGTCTGACGGTCACCGCAATGAAATCGAAGCTCCGCCGTGTCGAGAACCTCGGCTTTGTGGTCATCGACTATCTGGGCTTGATGGAAAGCGAGCAGCATTATGACAACCGCGCCCTTGAGGTCGGTGTCATTTCCAGAGGTCTCAAGCTCATGGCAAAGGAAATGCGCGTGCCCATTCTTTGCTGCGCGCAGCTTTCGCGTGGCACCGAGAGCCGTACCGATAAGCGCCCTCAGCTTTCCGACCTGCGTGAATCAGGCTCGATCGAGCAGGATGCCGACGTGGTTATGTTCCTGTACCGTGACGAATACTATAAAACCGACCGCTCCCCCGACGAGCAGGAGGGCAACGTCGCCGAGGTCATCATTCAGAAGAACCGTCACGGCTCGACGGGCAATATCAAGGTGGGCTGGATCGGCACTTACACCAAGTTCCGCACCATCGAAGACCGCGAAGAACCGTGATGAGCAAGCAAACGCTAATGCCGCCCGCGGGCTTCAAGGATCCGCGCGCGCTGGCGGGACTGCCAAATGACACGCCGCTGTGCGTGGCGCTGTCGGGCGGTGCCGATTCGGTGGCGCTGCTTTCCCTGCTCGCGGCAGACCCCCACGTTTCTGCCGTTCACGTGCATCACGGCATCCGCGGTGCTGAAGCCGACCGTGACGCCGACTTTTGCCGCGATCTTTCGGCAAGGCTTGGCGTACCCTTAACCGTGCTGTCGATCGACGCGCCGACCCTTGCAAGGGAGCTTGGCGTCAGTCTGGAGACCGCCGCGCGTGACGGGCGCTATAAAGCCATCACGGCGCATCTTGAAAAAGAAAACATCCCGTTGCTCGTCACAGCGCATCACGCCGACGATCAGCTGGAGACCATATTACAGCATCTGCTGCGGGGCAGCGGCCTTTCGG
The DNA here is from genome assembly GCA_017625065.1 of Clostridia bacterium. GTDB lineage: Bacteria > Bacillota > Clostridia > Oscillospirales > CAG-272 > Firm-07. The sequence goes on from JAGALS010000088.1 coordinate 11,827, forward strand.
GACTTTGCGGCATCCCCGCTTGCCGTCCCTTGGCAAGCGGCATACAAGTGGTGCGCCCGCTGCTGACCGTAACCCGCGCCGCGCTGCGCGACTATCTTGAAAAGGTCGGACTTTCGCACGTGGAGGACAGCACCAATCAACAGAGCTGCTGCACGCGCAACCGCCTGCGCCTTGAGGTCCTGCCCGTTTTATCCGAGCTCTACCCCGCGGGTATCGAGGCAGCCGCACGCTGTGCGGAGCTGCTCACCGAGGACGAGAGCTATCTGGACTCGCTTGCGGCAGATTTCCTTCAAGCAGAGGGTGACGAGCCGCCCCTTTCGGCGCTTGCCGCCCTGCCGCGCCCGATCTTTTCGCGCGTTTTGCGAAGGCTGCTGCCCATATCCCCCGAACGTGCGCATATCGAAGCGCTTGCGGCGTTCTGCCAAAAGGCAACACCGCACGCGTTGCTCTCGCTCCCCTCTCTCACTGTTGCCGCTGAAAACGGCAGATTGCACGTGATGCAAGCGCAGGACAGCTTTGCCGATTATGAGGTCGAACTGTGTGAGGGCGAAACGCCCCTTCCCGCCATAAACGGGCTGGCGATCGTTGCGCGAAACGGTAAAAATTGCGAAATGCAACCGAACAATATTTACAAATACTCCACACGGCTTTCTTTTTGCTCTGCTATAATAGATGGAAAGCTTGCGGTGCGGAACCGCCGCGAGGGCGACCGCATTCGCTCCGGCGGTATGCACAAAGCGGTGCGGCGCCTTTCGGGGCAGGAGCATCTGCCGCTTTCGGTACGCAAAAAAATGCCGCTGCTTGTGGACGACAGCGGAATTCTTGCCGTTCCCTTCACTGCGCCGCGCGCGGTTTTGCGCGACGGAGCGCTGCAAAAAAACGCACCGCGCGACGTAACTGTGTATTTATTTTTTAATTAACCCGGAGGAACCAATGAAAAGCCATTTGAAAATGATCGTCTTCTACCTACTGCTCATCGCCATCATCATAGCCACCGTGGCTATGATCTTCCGTGGCACCGAGCAGGAAAAGCTGGTCCTTGGCGACGTGGTACGCTATTTCGAGCAGGACCGCGTCACATCCTTTGTGATCGACGAGGACTATAACCTTTCTATGACCGTCATCAAGGGCGCGGACGGCGCCTATGAGCAAAACGCGGACGGCACGTGGGTGACAGAAGAAAAATCCTACCGTCTGCAATCGCTTGCCCTGTTCCAGGAGTATTGCGGCGATCTGGTGCTGCGTAACCAAAAAGAAGGAAAGCTCAAGACCTTTGATATTGAGCCCGAGTCTGTGACCCCGTGGTGGGTATCCTTCCTTCCCTACGTGCTCATCATCATCGTGCTGGTCGTGCTGTTCTTCATTATGATGAACTCCGCCAAGGGCGGCGGCAGTAAGCTCAACAGCTTCGGCAAGGCACGTGTCCGCACCCCCGGCGACGGCAAGGAAAAAATCACCTTTGCCGACGTTGCGGGCGCTGACGAGGAAAAGCAGGAGCTGGAGGAGATCGTGGAATTTCTGAAGGATCCCGCCAAATTCACACGCCTTGGCGCAAAGATCCCCCACGGCGTTCTGCTTGTGGGCCCTCCCGGTACGGGTAAAACGCTGCTTGCAAAGGCAGTCGCCGGCGAAGCGGGCGTTCCCTTCTACTCGATCTCGGGCTCTGATTTCGTTGAAATGTACGTGGGTGTCGGCGCATCGCGTGTGCGCGACCTGTTTGAGACCGCGCGCAAATCCCCCGCGAGCATCGTCTTTATCGACGAGATCGATGCGGTGGGACGTCACCGCGGCGCGGGTCTTGGCGGTGGCCACGACGAGCGCGAGCAGACACTCAACCAACTGCTTGTCGAAATGGACGGCTTCGGCTCCCACGACGGCATCATCGTGATGGCGGCGACCAACCGCCCCGACATCCTGGACCCCGCGCTGCTTCGTCCCGGTCGCTTTGACCGTGAGATCACCGTGGATGCCCCCGACATCAAGGGACGTGCCGCGATCCTGCGCGTTCACTCCCGCAACAAGCCCCTTGAGGCAGGCGTCGACCTTGAGGTCGTGGCGAAAAAGACCGCCGGCTTTACGGGTGCGGATCTTGCGAACCTTCTCAACGAGGCGGCTCTGCTTGCCGCGCGCCGCAATAAGGCGCTGATCGGTATGGAGGACATCGACGATGCCTTCATCCGCGTGATCGCAGGCCCCAAGAAGGTCTCGCGCGTGATGAGCGAGCGCGAGCGCCGCAACACCGCCTATCACGAGGCGGGGCACGCGATCGTTTCGCACGTCCTGCCCCATCTTGACAGCGTGCATCAAATCTCGATCATCCCCTCGGGCCGTGCGCTTGGCTACACGATGAGTCTGCCCGCCGAGGACAAATACAGCGTTTACAAGGAAGAGCTCAAGGAAAAGATCGCCGAGCTGCTTGCGGGCCGTGTTGCCGAATCGATCGTATTCGGCGATATTTCGGGCGGTGCCTCCAATGATATTCAGCGCGCCACCGAGACCGCGCGCAAGATGGTCACACAGCTTGGTATGTCCGACGTGCTCGGCCCCGTGATGTACGGCTCGGGTCAGGGCGAGGTCTTCCTTGGCAGAGATTTTTCCAACAACAAGGATTATTCCGAGGAGGTCGCCGCCAAGATCGACAGCGAGATCAAGGCACTGCTCGACGAGGGCTATGCCCGTGCTAAGGAGATCTTGGAGCAAAACCGCGAGAAGCTTGATTTCATCGCCGAGTTCCTCTTGATGAACGAGGTCATGGACGGCGATCAGTTCACCGCCGCGATGGATCAGAACGCCACCGTGCGCGAGCTTTTGGAAATGGCGGAGGAAAAGAAGCGCCGCTCCGAGCGTGAAAACGAGGAGCGCGCCCGCGCAAGAGAAGCAGAGCTTGCAAAAGAAGCAATGCTGACCGCTGCCGCCGATCCCGACGGCGAGACTGCCATTGCCGATGAGCAGCCCGAAGCCGAGGCTGCCGAGGAAGCGCCAAAGGCCGAAGCCGAGGAGACTCCCGAAGCGCAAAACGGCACGGAAGATAAAAACGATCAGGAATGATACCAACTATTTCAGCCTCCCTTGTGCAAAGGGAGGTGGCTTGCGAAGCAAGACGGAGGGATTGTAAAGCTTAGAATTTTCAAAAACAATCCCTCAGTCGCCTGCGGCGCCAGCTCCCTTTACACAAGGGAGCCAACCGATGCAACGATCAAAAATGGCATCCTTCCCCGTTGCCGCCAGGGACTGTCGCATTCAGATGCAGAAGGTGTGATCTCGGCACGATAGGCGTACAATGTACGTCGAGTGCCGAGAGCGTCACCTAAAAAACACACATAAATTTGAAATTCGCAAGAATTTCTACCTTAAAAACCACATCACCATCGGTTCTTCGATGGCCGAAACGGATTCTTTTATTTATTTTGTGTGTTTTTGTTCTGCGCTAAATGCGACAGTCCCGACCGAGAGCGAGGAATGATCAGTAAAAAGATACGGAGTACATTATGGATCAAACAAATTATGCTCTTTTGGGCATCGATATCGGCTCGACCACGGCAAAGGTGGTCCTGCAGCAAAACGGTGCCATAACTTATCAATGCTATGAGCGGCATTTTTCCCAGGTTCGCACCAAAACACTTGAAATTCTGGAGCGCCTGAAGGACCTCATCGGCGATCAGCCGTTGAAGGTGGCGATCTCGGGTTCTGCGGGTCTTGGACTTGCAAGAGCCGCGGAGATCCCCTTTGTGCAGGAGGTCTTTGCCACGGGCGAGACCGTCCGCCGTCTGCAGCCCGACACCAACGTGGTGGTGGAGCTTGGCGGCGAGGATGCGAAGGTCATCTTCTTTGACGGGGGCACCGACGAGCGCATGAACGGCTCGTGCGCGGGCGGTACGGGCGCCTTCATCGACCAGATGGCGACACTCCTCAACCTCACGGTTGAGGAAATGGATGCCCTGTCGCTGGAAGCCGAGCGCATCTACCCCATCGCGTCGCGTTGCGGCGTGTTTGCCAAGACCGACATTCAGCCCCTGCTCAACCAGGGCGCGGCGAAAGCCGACATCGCCGCCAGCATCTTCCGCGCGGTCGTCAATCAGACCATCGCGGGGCTTGCCCAAGGTCGGCGCATCGCGGGCAAGGTGATGTTCCTTGGCGGTCCGCTTTCCTTCAATATGGGACTGCGCAAGCAGTTTTTGCACGTGCTGAAGCTCGATCCAGAAAACGCCGTTTTCCCCGATTACGCGCGCGTTTCGGTGGCGCTGGGCGCGGCATTTTACGCCTCTTCCCTATCCGAGAGCTTCACCTACGCCGATCTCCTTGACCGCATCTCCTGCGCCACCTCGACCGCCGTCAACACGGCAACGCTCGCTCCGCTTTTTGAAAACGAAGCGGAATACGAGGCATTTTGCGCGCGGCACGCCAAGGCGACTCTGCCCGAAAGGGACGTTTCGACCTATACGGGCGATGCCTATCTTGGCATTGACTGCGGCTCGACCACGACAAAGCTCTTATTGCTCAGTGAGGACAAAAAGATCCTTTACACCTACTACAGCTCCAATCAGGGCAATCCCGTACATATCATCAAGGAGCAGCTCGGTGAGATCTACCGCATCTGCGGTGATCGCATCCGCGTGCGCGGCTCTGCCGTGACGGGTTACGGCGAGGAGCTGATCCGCCACGCCTTCCACCTTGATCACGGTCTGGTGGAGACCATGGCGCACTTCACCGCCGCGAGGCACTTCAACCCCGACGTTGACTTCATTCTGGATATCGGCGGCCAGGATATCAAATGCTTCCAGATCCGAGGCGGCGCGATCGACAGCATTATGCTCAACGAGGCGTGCTCGTCGGGCTGCGGCTCGTTTATCGAGACCTTTGCGCGCGGTCTTGGCTATGATGCCGCCGCTTTTGCAAGACTCGCGCTCTTTGCAAGAGCCCCCGTCGACCTCGGCACACGCTGCACGGTGTTTATGAACTCTTCCGTCAAGCAAGCGCAAAAGGACGGCGCTTCGGTGGGCGATATTTCCGCAGGCCTTTCGGTCTCGGTCGTGAAAAACGCCATTTACAAGGTCATTCGCGCAGGCTCTGCCGATGAGCTTGGACAAAATATCGTCGTGCAGGGCGGCACCTTCCACAGCGACGCGGTGCTACGCAGCTTCGAGCGCGAGCTCGGCAGACCCGTCATCCGTCCCGCCATCGCGGGGCTGATGGGCGCGCTCGGCGCGGCGCTTTACGCGCGCAAAAACCGCGGTATGGCATCTTCTATGATCACCGCCGAGGAGCTGACGACCTTCACTCACACCTCGCGCGCGGCGGTCTGCCGCGGCTGCACCAACAACTGCAATATCACCATCAACACCTTCGCCGACGGCGAAAAATACGTATCGGGCAACAAGTGTGAAAAGGGTGCGGGCAAAAAGCCGTCCGACAACCCCTTACCCGATCTGCACGCCTTCAAGCGCGACCGCTTTGAAGCGATGCAGCCCATCGAGGGTACACGCGGCTTTACCGTGGGACTGCCCTTGGCACTTGGTATGTACGAGCTGGGGCCTTTTTGGTACGAGCTGTTCCGCTCGCTCGGCTTTGGCGTTCGTTTTTCGGGCTTTTCCAACCGTAAGCTGTATGCCAAGGGGCAATACAGCATCCCCTCGGATACCGCCTGTTACCCTGCCAAGATCATGCACGGTCACGTGGAAGCACTCATTGAGGAGGGCGTGGATGCCATTTTCTATCCGTGCCTGACACGCAACGTGGACGAGCACGTTGCGGACAACCACTACAACTGCCCCGTGGTCGCCTACTACCCCGAGGTGCTGGTGCATAACATCGATTCCCTTGCAAATATCCGCTTCTTCTACCCCTATCTGACCGTCAACAACGAAAAGGAGCTGATAAAAGAGCTTTGCGCCTTCTTTGGGGAGCAGGGCTTTGCGCTGGAGCGCCGTGAGGTCGCCACCGCCGTTGCGGCGGCGAGCCGCGCCTATGCGCGCCATATGGCAAGCATCCGCGCCGAGGGCGAGCGCGCCGTCGCCTTTGCCAAGGAGCAAGGCAAGCGACTGATGGTGCTTTGCGGCAGACCCTATCACATCGACCCCGAGATCGGGCACAGCATCGACAAGCTTGCCACAACGCTTGGCTTTGTGGTGGTCACCGCCGACGCGGTGGCGCATCTTGCATCCGCCCCCGTACGCACCAAGGTGCTCAATCAATGGACCTACCACGCGCGCCTTTACAACGCCGCGCGCTTTGTGACCGAGCAACAAAACGCCGAGCTTGTGCAGCTTGTTTCCTTTGGCTGCGGCATCGACGCCATCACCACCGACGAGGTGCGTGAGATCCTGGAGCAGGGCGGAAAGCTCTATACCCAGATCAAGATCGACGAGATCACGAACCTAGGCGCCGTGACCATTCGTTTGCGCTCGCTGCTCGGGGCGCTTGAGCAAGACAAAGGAGGTGCCGTCTGATGAAAAACAAGACCGACCGCGTGTTATTCACCAAAGAAATGAAAAAGGACTACACCATCCTTTTCCCCAATATGCTGCCGATGCACTTCAAGATCATGACCGAGGTGTTCCGCCAATACGGCTACCGTTGTGAGCTGCTGGAAAACGACGGACACGACGTGATCGAATGCGGACTCAAATACACCCACAACGACACCTGCTACCCCGCGCTTCTGGTCATTGGGCAGTTCATCAGCGCCCTGCAAAGCGGCAAGTATGACCTGAACAAGACCGCCGTCATTATGACACAAACGGGTGGCGGCTGCCGTGCCTCCAACTACATCGCGCTGATCCGTAAGGCGCTCAAAAAAGCGGGGATGCCCCAGGTGCCCGTCATCTCGCTGAACGTGGCGGGGCTTGAGAAAAACCCCGGCTTCAAGCTCTCGCTTGGCTTTGGCAAGCGCATCCTTTACGCCGTATACTACGGCGATCTGCTGATGAACCTGGTGCAGCAATGCCGCCCCTATGAGGTCGAAAAGGGCGCGACGCAAGCACTTGCCGACAAGTGGGTCAAGGTCCTCACCGAGCAGATGAAGGACCGAAAGCAGGTCAATTACAAAAGGGTACAGGAAAACTACGCGCAGATCCTGCACGATTTTGACACCAAGATCCCGCGCGACGGCAAGCGCCGCGTACGCGTGGGGATCGTGGGCGAGATCTTCGTCAAGTTCTCTCCCCTTGCAAACAACAATCTGGAGGACTTTCTGGTCAGCGAGGGCGCCGAGCCCGTGATGGCTGGTCTGCTTGATTTCCTGATGTACTCGGTCAACACGGCTGTGGTCGATCACCGACTTTATAATATGAAGAAGACCCGCGCCAAGATCATGAAATTCGCTTACGATTTCCTACATAAAAAGCAGCTGGATTTCATCCGTCTTTACCGCGAGCACAGCAGCTTTATTCCCCCCAACGATTTTGAAAAGACGCGCGCCGCGATTCAAGGCTACATAAGTGAGGGCGTGCAGATGGGCGAGGGGTGGCTGCTGACCGCCGAAATGCTGGAGCTGATCGAGAGCGGCGCCGCGAACGTGGTCTGCACGCAGCCCTTCGGGTGCCTGCCCAACCACATCGTCGGCAAGGGCATGATGAAGTTCATCCGTGAGCAGCATCCCGGCGTCAACCTGGTCGCCATCGACTACGATTCCAGCGCCTCGCGCATCAATCAGGAAAACCGCCTCAAATTGATGCTGGCAAACGCCAACCGCGTCCTGCAAGAGCAGGAAAACGCCGAAAAGGAAACGGTGCAGGTGTAATAGAAAGCTTTCAGGATCGCACCCTAAAGAACAGCTTTGCAGTCATGACCACCAGCCGTGCTGGTGGCTTGCACAAGCCCCCTTGGGGCATTTCACACGCTGAGCCTATAGGCTCGTCGAATGATCCGCCACTTGCGGGAGTTGCCCCACTGCCACAGATGTGGCAACTATCCTTTAGCCTCCCTTGTGTAAATGGGAACTGTGCCGCATAGCGGCACATGGAGTTTGCTGAGCAAACTCACGGAGGGATTGTTTTTTCTGATTTTTCACGAGTACAACCCCTCA
>JAGALS010000089.1 GCA_017625065.1 Clostridia bacterium
ACCCTTTTGCAAAAGGGTCTCTCCCCGCTCTTTGTTTTCGCATCCGCGAAAACAAATTCACACCTCTCTCCCAAAAAACTTTACCGTGTGGCAGATGCTTTTTTGCCTTCCCCAGCGGGGAAGGGGGACCACAAAGTGGTGGATGAGGAGGGCGTTTCAGACAGAATAAACCGGTTCTCCTCATCCGTCGCGCGGTGGCGCGCCATCTTCTCCGCTGGAGAAGGCAAGAAGCGCACAAATCCGTAGGGACATGGCGCACCACTTGCTTCGCAAGTCTCGACTGTCCGTTTGCAACAACATCTCGCAATCAAAACGGCTTCGCTTTTTAGCAAAAGACTCTACGCCTTTTTGAAAAAAGCAGACGGAATGTTGGTCGCGGATGCGGACCGGACGCTCGCAGGCTCGCTATTCCGTCGCTGCGCTCCTTACGAGGACGCCCGTCCCTACAGGTTTGTGCAACATCCTCTGTCAACGTGTCATCCTGAGCACAGCAAACACCGCGGTGCGGTGTTTGCGGAGTCGAACTTTCAAAAACGTTCGACAAATCGGACGTTTTTGAAAGGCAAAGGACAAAGTCCTTTGAGGATCTCGCAACAAATTTTGATAGCTTTTTTGAAAAATGTATCTTTGCGCACAAGAGCTATTGGTTATCCTTACCAGATCCCTTCAGTCGCACGCTTCGCAGCTCCTTCGGTTTTGCTCGTTTGCTTTGCTGCACCTCGCAAAACTTCGACGCGGGCTGCGCCCTTGCTCAGGATGACACGCTGACGGTGGAAAATGCACCAATTGTGGATAACGCAAAAAATTCGTAGGGACATGGCGCACCACTTGCTTCGCAAGTCTCGACTGTCCGTAATTTTGGGACAGTTTTATTATTTGTCGTGCAATTTTCGCGGTGTATCAATAATACCTGTCAAGTAATCAAGAGAAACATTATAATATTTTGCCAACATGACATAACGATCCATTGGCATAGGACGCACACCGTTTTCATATTTTCCGTAATATTGTTGCGAAGTAAAAATAATTTTGGCAACGTCGGCTTGGGAAAGTTGAGCAGCTTCCCTTAATTGTTTTAGTCTTTCGTGAATTTCCACAACATTACACCTCAAAATTTAGTCGTTGTGTAAATTGTATCACAAATGACTTAAAAAGTCTTGACATTAAGCCAATAGTGACTTATAATATAGCAAGGTCACATATGACTTAATTTAATGTAAAAAAGGAGCTAAAAATGGACGAATTATCCTTAAGCGATCAATATTTAGATGCAAGCGACGGTGTTTCTGCCGCGCTCAGGAGGTTGCAAGCCACTCATTTTATATTTCATGCTTATGTTGATCTGATCTGTGGTGAAGCATTGGAGCGAAAAGAACAGATGCAGGCTACGGATATTTTTCTGTATGCGCTGGATAATATGAAGCGACACTTGGCTGAATTAGAGGATGCTTGTGAACAAATGAGAGCATTTCATCAGCAATTGATAAAAAAATGTCAAAAAGATAAAGCGTAAATTGTTTAAGGTTTTTGGTGAGTGTAGGTGAATTTGTTTTCGCGGATGCGAAAACAAAGAGGGAGAGAGCCCCTTTTTGCAAAAAGGGGCTCTCTCCCTCTTTATTCAGATCTCACGATCAATCAAAATAGCCTTCCTTGTGCAGAAGCTCGGCAATGAGGACCGCGCCGCCTGCGGCGCCGCGCAGCGTGTTGTGGGAAAGTCCGACGAACTTCCAATCGTAAACGGCATCCTCGCGCAGTCTGCCTGCGGTCACGCCCATACCGCCGTAAATGTCGCGGTCAAGGCGCGCCTGAGGACGGTTATCCTCCTCAAAGTAGGTGATGAACTGCTCGGGGGCGTTGGGGAGCTTCAGTGCCTGGGGCTTGCCGGAAAACTCCTTCCAAGCCTTCAGGATCTGCTCCTTGGTGGGGTTCTTGCGGAACTTCACGAAAACAGCGGCGGTGTGACCGTTGGTCACGGGCACGCGGATGCACTGGGTGGTGATGGTGATGCCGCTGGCCTTCACGATCTCACCGTTCTCGACCTTACCCCAAACGCGCAGGGGCTCCTGCTCGCTCTTTTCTTCCTCGCCACCGATGTAGGGAATGACGTTGTCGATCATTTCAGGCCACTCGTTGAAGGTCTTGCCCGCGCCCGAGATCGCCTGATAGGTGGTAGCCACCACCTCGTAGGGCTCGAAGGGCAGAAGAGCCGTGAGCATAGGCACGTAGGACTGGATCGAGCAGTTGGGCTTGACGGCGATGAAGCCGCGCTTGGTGCCAAGACGCTTGCGCTGAGCCGCGATCACCTCAAGGTGCGCGTCGTTGATCTCCGGGATGACCATGGGCACGTCGGGTGTCCAACGGTTTGCGGAGTTATTGGAGACCACGGGGATCTCTGCCTTGGCGTAAGCCTCCTCCAGAGCCTTGATCTCCTCTTTTTTCATATCGACGGCGCAGAACACCATACTGCAGTGCTTCTTCATCTCCTCGATGTTGGCGGCGTCGATGACGACCATATCAGCAAATTTTTCGGGCATAGGAATATCCAGCTTCCAGCGGCTTCCCACTGCCTCACGATACGTTTTTCCGGCAGAACGAGCCGATGCCGCAAGGGCCTTTACTTCAAAATAGGGATGCTCGGCAAGCAGCGTCAGGAATCGCTGACCGACCATACCCGTGGCGCCAATGACGCCGACAGGACGTTTTTCCATGTCAATTCTCCTTCAAAATTCAAATAATGGAACTATTATATCACAAAACTGCGCTAAAATCAAGGGATTGCTGAAAAATCTTCATAATCTGACGGATCAATGTATTTTTCTTCCTCGCAAACGATGCGGTACACCACGTTTTTGGGCACATTGCGATCCTTGGCAGTGGCCTTGATGGCATCCATGCGCTTCATACCCGTCTTTTCATAATATGCCACGTGCTCACAGGTCGGCAACAGACGAAGCGTCGCTGCGAGGGACTCCTCAACGGCACCGTCGCCGCCGCCGATGATCAGCACGTACTCGCCGCGCGGGTCCTCGGCCTTGTAGCGGTCGATCGCGCCGCCGATCGTGGTGCGGAAGATCTCCTCATTGCGCTTGGTCAGCTCGCGGCACAAGGCGATGTAGCGATCCTCGCCAAGCGTTGCGGCAAGATCGGTGAGTGTCGTACGCAGCTTGTGGGGCGCTTCGTATAGGATCATCGTTTCGGTGTGCTTTTTCAAGGCGGCAAGGCGCTCTTTCCTTGGACGGTTGTCCACGGGCAAAAAGCCCTCGAAGGTAAAGCGCGCGGTGGGAAGTCCCGACAAAGTGAGCGCGGTGATGGCGGCACAGCAGCCCGGCACCGAGGTCACGCTCACGCCTGCCTCGGCGCAAAGGCGCACCAGATCCTCGCCGGGGTCGCTGATGGCGGGCGTGCCAGCGTCGCTTACAAGCGCGCAGGATTCGCCCGCTTGCAGTCGCTCGACGATCACGGGGCCGCGTTCGCGCTTGTTGTGCTCATAATAGGAGACCATCGGGCGCGAAATGCCCATGCAGGAGAGCAGCTTGCCTGTGTTACGGGTGTCCTCGGCGGCGATAAAATCGACCTCGGAGAGCACCTTTATGGCGCGCTCGGAAAGATCGGCAAGGTTGCCGATGGGCGTGGCGACAAGGTAGAGCGTTCCGCCCTCTATGGCATTTTTTTCTTCGGGGGAAGATTTATACTTCATATGGCTTCCTTTCTGCACGGCGGATGCGCCCGTGTGCATAAAATAGTGGTAACGGACATAGGAAAGGGGTAAAATATCATATGGCGATCAAGATCTATCTCGATCAGGGACATAACCCCGTGAACCCGAACGCGGGGGCTGAGGGGAACGGACTGCGCGAGCAGGATATCGTGTTTCGCATCGGTGTGGAGACCGCGGCGCTGCTGAACGCCGATCCCGACTTTGAGGCGCGGCTTTCGCGCCCGACGGCGGAGACGCAGCTTGGCACGTCGAACGCGAGCAGCCTTGCGGCGAGAGTGCGGGATGCGAATAGCTGGGGCGCGGATTATTTCATCAGCCTGCACACCAACGCCTCGGACCTCAGCGCCGCAACGGGCAGTGAGGCATTTGTGTTTAGTCAAGGCTCGGTCGCGGCGGCATTGGCGGCGGATATTCTGACCGATCTGCAGGAGGAGACGGGGCTTTTCAATCGCGGCGTGTTTTCACGCCCCTCGCTTTACGTGTTGAAGCGTACCGCTATGCCTGCAATTCTATTGGAGCTTGGCTTTATCACAAATCCGCGTGACGCGCGGTTGATGAGCCAAAATCCCGAGCTTTTTGCGCGAGGAATTTACGAAGGAATCAAAAGGTATACAGGGGCGTGAGTTTAGTCAAACCGCCCCGTGTCGTAGATCCTTTGCGCGCGCTCGGAGAGCGCTTTTTCGATACCGTTAGCGGACTTTTCGTGCAAAATCAGGGGCGGCAGCACCGAAAGCCCTTCGGCGGCACCGAGGGTTGCCTCAGTCAGAACCATAGAAGGCTCCTTGTCCGCGTGATCGTGGACGAACACCATACGCTTGGGAGAGAGCTTGTGCGCCCGAAGGGCGGCAAGCAGGCTATCCAAGCGGTCGGGGCGGTACACGGTGTAAAATTTTCCGCCGTACTTCAGGCACCTTGCCGCCGCGGCGGCAAAATCGTCAATGCCGCCTAAAATTTCGTGCCTTGCGATCTGCTTTTCGCCGTAGGGCGAGGCATAGCCGCTGTCGGCGCGCATATAGGGGGGATTGCTGACGATAACGTCAAGCTCGCCGCCGAAATCGGTGGGGGAAAGCTCCCGAATGTCTTTAGAAAGTACCGAAACGGTATGAGAAAAGCCGTTTAATGCCACGTTTCGCTTTGCAAGCTCGGCAAATTGCGGCTGTGCTTCAACGCCCGTGACGTGTGCGTAAGTCTTTCGCACGGCAAGCAGCAACGCGATGATGCCCGTACCGCAGCCGAAGTCGGCGGCTCTTGCGCGAGGGGCGGGGCGGCAAAAGGCAGAAAGCAAAAAAGCATCACTGCCAAAGGTCAGCCCGTTTTTTCGCTGGATCAAGCGGATATGCTCGTTGACCTCGTCCAAGCGCTCGCTTGGGCCGAGGAGGATGGGATGCTCCATATGCTTCTCCTTTCTTTCATATTTGATCGCGCGAGCTGCGCGTGGTTTGCTTTGTGAAAAGCGGCGTGAAGCGGGGGATGCCCGTTTCACGCCGCCTTCGTCGTTTGTTGCGTATGTTTTTTACTCAGCCTTGGGAGCGCCGACAGGGCAAGCGCCTTCGCAAGCGCCGCACTCAACGCAAAGCTCTGCGTTGATGACGTACTTGCCGTCGCCCTCAGCGATCGCACCGACGGGGCAAGCCTCGACGCAAGCGCCGCAGGATACGCAATCATCGGAAATCTTGTATGCCATGTTTTCTACCCTCCGTTCACATTGGTTTCTACTATTGTAGCATATTTTCGACAAAAAGCAAATACTTTTTGCAAAAAACCATAAATTTATTTTTCAGGGAAGGAATTCTTCACCCGAAGGGGCATTAGCTTTCCCCTTGTGCGTTTATGCTTGTTTTTTCGGAATTGGCGCTGTTTTCGCTACCGTTATCGGGCTTTTTGTCATCGGAAGCGGATTTTTTGCCTTTCCCGAGCACCGTGACCGTGTCGCGGTGATAGGTCTTGGGCGCTTCGTCGGGGGTGTTATCCAGCTTCACCTTGACGGTGCCCGCAAGCGGGGTGGAGTCCACCACCACGCCGTTTCCGTCTGGGGTCGAGACCAATGCATCCTTCTTTGGGGTGAGCGCCGCTTCGGCGGCGTAGGTCTCGTGCTCGTAGCGCAGGCAGCACATCAGTCTGCCGCAGCAGCCCGAGATCTTCGAGGTGTTGATCGAAAGCCCTTGCTCCTTTGCCATTTTGATCGAGACCTGACCGAAGTCCGAGAGATAGGTGGAGCAGCAGAAGGGTCTGCCGCACATGCCAAGACCGCCGATCAGACGGGATTCGTCACGGATGCCGATCTGCCTTAGCTCAATACGGGTGTGGAATACGCCCGCAAGATCGCGTACAAGCTCGCGGAAATCCACACGTCCGTCAGAGGTGAAATAGAACAGCAGCTTGGAGTTATCAAAGGTGTATTGCGCGTCGACCAGCTTCATATCAAGCTTGTGGAAGGCGATCTTTTCGGCGCAGATCTTCAGCGCCTCGGCTTCCTTTGCTCTGTTTTCCTGCTCGTGCGCCTTGTCCTCGGGAGTGGCGCGGCGCAGTACGGGGCGCAGGGGCTGGACCACGTTCTTTTCGGCGATCTTGCGCTTTGGCATTACGATCTCGCCGAATTCGGGGCCGCGTGCCGTGTCGACAAGCACCTGGTCGCCGATGCGGAAGGACTCCTTGTCGGGGGCAAAGAAGTAGACCTTGCCCGCCTGGCGGAAGCGTACGCCCACCACCTCAACGGCGTTGCCGTCGGGGATCGGGAAGCCGCAGGGAATATCCTCGACGAGATATGCCGCGGTTGCGATGTCTACGGCGAATTCGTCGGAATCAACTGCCGCAGCCTCTTCCTTTTTGTTCTTTTGCAGACCGCCGAACACATCGGTCAGCATTGCCGTGCTGAAGGTGTCGTTCAGGGGCTGTGCCGCGGTGCTTTGCTTTTGTGAATGGTTGTTTTGCTTTTGCCCGTCGCGGCGCTGGTCGTGGCGCTGATCACGGCGCTGATCGCGATTTTCATTGCGCGTGTTTTCACCTTGCCCAGCGCGCTCATTACGGTTGTTTTTCGCACCGTTATGGGGCTTTTCCACTTGGGGCGCTCCGTTGCGCTGTTCTACGTCCTGCTTGTTCGGGCGATTGCCTCTGTGGCGGTTGTGGCGATTTTTCTTGCCGTGGCTCTGACCCTGCTGCTTCTGTCCTTGCTGTGTGTTTGCCGTTTCCTTGCGCTCGTTTTGCGCGGGAGCTGCAGGAGCTACGTTAACGGGAGCATTGCCACCCTTTTGCGGCGGAGGATTGAAATTTCCGGGGCGAACCGAAATGCGCTGACCGTCGTGGCGGTCGGCGCTGTTTTGCTCATTTTCTTTATGGGGAAAAAATCTTTTCTTTTTCATTGGTGACTCCGTTTATTTATGCCGCGACAGGCGCGGATTTTTTTACTTGGATAATTGGCTGTGCAGCTGCACCAGCGTAAGGCGCACGTTTCGGTTTGCGCCAAGTGAGATCAAGGTCTCGCGTACGGCCCTGCTGATATCGAGCAGGCGGCGTGCGGTAAAGCGACCGGCAAGCTCTGATGCCGCATCCCGATCGGTAAAAAACAGGAGCGCTGCCGATTCGCTGTAATTGAGCAGCAAAAGATCGCGCAGTGCCATTTCAAGCAGCAGCAGCCTTGCGCTGACCTCCTCGCGGTTTGTGCCAAAGGCGAGCAGTGTGGAAAGCAGCTCGTCGGGGCGCGTGCGCTCGGAAAGGAGCTCGCAAATGCGTGAAACGGCGGCACGGTGCTCCATCAAGGGCGCTTGACGGGCTTCGCCAAGCAGCTCGATCGCGGTGCCGATGCATCCGTTAGCCATACGCAAAATGGCGGCAAAATCCGATGGCGTATCATTTTTTAACGTCATTGCCGCGCGCCGTAGCTCTTGATCGCGTGCGGGGGATAGGAGATAGTCCTCGATCTCTTGCTCGCAAACGGGCTGCATACGCAGGATCGGCGCACGTGAACGGATGGTCTCAAGCAGAGAGGCGGCATCCTCTGAAAGCAGGAAAAACAGCACAAAGGCAGGTGGCTCCTCCAACGTCAGCAAAAACGCATTTTGCGCTTGTGTCGTCATCGTATGCGCGTCGTGGATCAGATAGACCTTGAAGGACAGGTCGTTTGGTACGGTGTGCACGTCGGCGCGCAATGCGCGGATCACGTCCACACCCATCGTTGCCTTGCCGTTCTCGCGGTAAACGTGGATCACATCGGGGGAATTCCCCTCGGCGATCTTGCGACAGCTGTCGCACTTGCCGCAGGGCAAGGGCTTCGAGGGGTCGGAGCTGCTTTGACAAGCCAGCGCCATCACAAGCTCCAACGCGAGTGTGCTTTTACCGATGCCTTTGGGACCTTCGATGATATAGGCGTGGGAAAGCGAGCCGTCTTCCAGATCCTTACCAAGGCGCTGACGCAATCTTTGGTTGCCCGCGACCGAAGTCAGATATTCGCGCATTCCCTCACCTCGCCTATCTATACTATCTCATCTTATTATTATAACAGAAGAACACAAAAAAGTCAATGGCGCGTTTTTTGTTTGTTTGAAAACAATTTTTGGGGCAAAAAACGTCAAAAAACGAATACGTTATCAAAAATTGCATACAATTTGAATGTTTTTGCGAAAAAAGAGGTTCGCTTTTTTCAAAAGCGAACCTCTTTTGCTGTGAATTTCTTATCTTTGCACACGACCCGAGCCGTCGCCGCCGGCAAGCGCCTTGACCTCGGCTACAGTGACCTCGTTCATATCGCCCTCGATGGTGTGCTTCAGGGCAGATGCCGCAACGGCAAATTCGATCGCGTCTTGGTTGGAATAACCGTTTGAAAGGGCATAGATCAGCCCCGCGCCGAAGCTGTCGCCGCCGCCAACGCGGTCAACGATGTGGATGAGGTAGTCCTTGGAGAAATAATACTCACCGTCGCGGTAGAGCATCGCCGCCCAGTGGTTGTCGCTTGCCGAGATCGAGCCGCGCAGGGTAATGGCGACCGTGGGGATATCAAAGCGCTCGGAGAGCTGCTTTGCCACGTCCTTGTAGCCCTCGTGCGAGAGCTTGCCGCCCGTGATATCGGTGTTCGCTGCCTTGATGCCAAAGACCTTTTCGCAGTCCTCCTCGTTGGCGATGGCAACGTCGACGAAGGGCATCAGCTCGCCCATCACCTTGCCTGCCTTCTCGGTGGTCCAAAGGTTTTTGCGGAAATTCAGATCGCAGGAGACGCTCACGCCAAGCGCCTTGGCGGTTTTGAGTGCGTCAAGGCAGATCTCGGCGCAGGCGTCCGAGAGCGCGGGGGTGATGCCCGTGAAATGGAACCACGTTGCGCCGTCAAGGATCTTTTTCCAATCGAAATCCGCCTTGCTTGCCGTGGAGATCGAGGAATATTTGCGGTCGTAAATGACCTTTGAGGGGCGCTGGGAGGCGCCCTTTTCGCAGTAATAAAGTCCCACACGCTCGCCGCCCCAGGCAATGTCGGAGGTGTCAACGCCGTGGGCGCGCAAGGTACGAAGCGCGCTTTTTCCGATATCGTTATCGGGTAATTTGGTCACGTAGGAGGCATCCATACCAAAATTGGCAAGCGAAACGGCAACGTTGGCTTCGCCCCCGCCGTAAATGACCTCAAAGCAATCAGCCTGCACAAAGCGCTTGTAGCCAACGGGCGACAGCCGCCCCATGATCTCGCCAAAGCATACGAATTTCATAACAGTTCTCCTTTTTGATCGGTCGTGCAGCCAAAGCCACAAACGCCGTTTTTTGTTGTTCTACAGTGGTATTATAGCACAATCGGCGCCTAAAGCACATCCTTAAATTGATCCACTTGGTTTGTTTTTCAAAACCGTTTTGCCGTGCCAAAGCACGACGGGCTTGGCACGGCTTTATTATAGCACGGAAGGCATTTGGTTGCAAGTCCCGCTTTGCAAAACGGAAGAATATGCAAAATAAACAAAAGAATTTTGAAATATAGTGCAAAACAAACAAGAAAAAGTAGGAAATGATGTATAAAATAGGTTATTTTGTTTAAAAAACACGCAAAATTTTATGAAAAACCACTTGAAAAGTGCTTGTTAAAGTACTATAATAAAAATGTAATAATATCATTTTAAAATGGAGGGGGAGCATCTTATGCCGCGTGAGCTTGGAATGGCACCGTATTTGTTCCATCAAGGGACGAATTACCGCAGCTTTGACTATCTTGGTGTGCATCGCGAGGGAGATGTCTATGCCTTTCGTGTCTGGGCGCCGCACGCCACTGCCGTTTTTGCGGTGGGAGATTTCAACAATTGGAGCGAGAGAGACCCCCTTGTCCGCATCAGCGACGGAGGGCTGTTTGAAGGGTTTGTCGGTGCTGATCGCTTTGGCGAGGGCAGCTCTTACAAGTTTAAGCTGAAAACGCCAAACGGCGAGCGTTATAAGGCCGATCCTTACGCGTTTTGCGCCGAGGTGCCGCCTGCGACCGCATCGGTCTACCGCGACATTGAGGGATACGCGTGGCGCGATGCCACTTGGATGGCACACCGCGCAAAGAAGATGGGGGGGAACGGGTATTACGCTCAGCCCATCAATATTTACGAGCTGCATCTCGGCTCGTTCAAGCGGCACGCGGACGGCAGCTATTACACCTACCGTGAGATGGCACAGGAGCTGCCCTCTTACGTCAAGGCGATGGGCTATACGCACGTCGAGCTGATGCCCGTGATGGAGCATCCCTTCGACGGCTCGTGGGGCTATCAGGTGACGGGGTATTACGCACCCACCTCGCGCTTTGGCACGCCGCACGACTTTATGGCGCTGGTGGATGCCTTGCACGAGGCGGGGATTGGCGTGATCCTTGATTTTGTGCCCGCCCACTTTCCGAAGGACGCGCACGGGCTTTACGAATTTGACGGCGAGCCCCTTTACGAATATCAGGGCAAGGACCGCATGGAGCACAAGGGCTGGGGCACGCGTTGTTTTGACGTGGGGCGCGAGGAGGTGCAATCCTTCCTTGTTTCAAGCGCTGTGTTCTGGGTGGAAAAATACCACGCCGACGGTCTGCGCGTGGACGCGGTGGCGGCGATGCTGTATCTCGATTATGACCGCGAGCCGGGGGAATGGGTCCCCAACGTGTACGGCGACAACCGTAACTTGGAGGCGATCGCCTTTTTCCAAAAGCTCAACGGGCACCTGCGCGGACTCCATCCCGACGTCTTGATGATCGCCGAGGAGTCGACCGCCTACGGTCATCTGACCACCTTCGATGAGGGTGGACTCGGCTTTTCGATGAAGTGGAATATGGGGTGGATGAACGACACCCTGGACTATAAAAAAGAGGATTACTATTTCCGCCGTTTCCACCACACCAAGACCACCTTTTCGCTGACCTATGCCTTCCACGAAAAATACGTGCTGCCCATCTCGCACGACGAGGTGGTGCACGGCAAGCTGTCGCTGATGGATCGCTCGCCGGGGGATTATTGGCGCAAGTTTGCCGATACGCGCGCCGTGCTTGCCTTTATGATGACGCATCCCGGCAAAAAGCTGCTGTTTATGGGCAGCGAGTACGCGCCGTTCCGTGAGTGGACCGAGCAACAGGAGCTGGAATGGTTTATGCTGGACTATCCCGCGCATCGCGATATGCAGCATTACGTGGCGGCGCTCAATCACTTTTACTTGCAGAACCCGTCCTTGTATGAGATCGATGATTCCTGGCAAGGGTTTCAGTGGATCGATGCCGACAATGCCGAGCAGAGCATCCTTTCCTACCGCCGCATCGATAGCCACGGCAGGGAGCTTGTGGCGGTGATCAATTTTACCCCCGCAACGTATCGCGATTTCAGGCAGGGATTGCCTTATCACGGCGTGTGGGAGGAGGTCTTCAACTCCGACGATACGGCGTTCGGCGGATCGGGCGTGCGCAACCAAGACCTCATCAGGACAGAGAAAAAACCGTGGCACGGGCAGGGAGCTTCTGCCACGATCACAGTACCGCCTCTTGGCGCTGTGATCCTGAAATGTAAGAGAAAATACACGACGAAAAATAAAGCATAATCTTGGCGTTACCTTTTAAAATAACATCCGATGGGAGGGCTTTTATCGTGTTCAAGAAGAAAGAGTGTGTTGCAATGCTGCTGGCGGGCGGTCAGGGCAGTCGATTGACGGTGCTGACCACCAAGACCGCAAAGCCGGCCGTGACCTTTGGCGGCAAGTACCGCATCATAGATTTTCCGCTTTCCAACTGTGCAAACTCGGGTATTGATACCGTCGGTGTGCTGACACAGTATCAGCCGCTTGTATTAAATGAGTATATTGGCACGGGTCTGCCGTGGGATCTTGACCGCAACTATGGCGGTGTGAAGATCCTGCCGCCCTACCAGGGCAAAAAGGGCGCGGATTGGTACAAGGGCACCGCGAACGCGATCTATCAGAATCTGCAGTTCATCGAGCGCTATGATCCCGATGACGTGCTGATCCTTTCGGGCGATCACATTTACCGTATGAACTATGCCGCGATGCTTGATTTTCACAAGGCAAGCAATGCCGCCTGCACCATCGCGGTCATCGACGTGCCGATCAAGGAGGCAAGCCGCTTCGGTATTCTGACCACGGACGATGCGGGCAAGATCATCCGCTTTACCGAAAAGCCGAAAAATCCCGACAGCACCAAGGCATCGATGGGCATCTATATTTTCAACCGTGAGGCGCTTTCCAAGTACCTCATTGCCGATGCGGAAAATCCGAAATCCGCGAACGATTTCGGCAAAAACATCATTCCCGCGATGCTCGCGGCAGGCGAGCATATGATGGCGTACACCTTTGAGGGGTATTGGAAGGACGTGGGAACCATCGAGTCGCTTTGGGAAGCGAATATGGACCTTTTGGGCGAGGAGCCCGCGCTGCAGCTCGGCGATAAGAGCTGGAAGATCCTTTCCCGTCACGAAAACGCACCGCCTCAGATCATCGGTCCGCAGGGCGTTGTCGAAAACGCCTCGATCACCGAAGGGTGTGCCATTTACGGCACCGTTCGCAACAGCGTGCTTGGAGAGAACGTACGGGTGATGGAGGGCGCCGTGGTCGAGGATTCGGTGATCATGGGTGAATGCGTGATCGGCGAGGGTGCCGTGGTGCAGTACGCCATCATCGACCGCGAGGTCGAGGTGAGAGCCGCCGCGCGCGTCGGCAAGCCCCGTGCCGAGGCAAAGGGCATTGCCGTGATCGGAGAGGGAACTGTTGTAGAAGCGGGAGCTGTGGTCGCCGATGGCGCGATCCTTCCGGAATAAGGAGGATAGATGATGAGAGCCGCAGGTTTGATTTTTTCCAACATTCACGATGCTTCGATCCCGGAGCTGACCACCCGTCGCACGATGGCGAGCATTCCCTTTGGCGGGCGCTATCGTCTGATCGATTTTGCCCTTTCCAATATGGTCAATTCGGGTATCACCAAGGTGGGCGTGATCACCCACTATAACTATCAGTCGTTACTTGACCACATCGGCAACGGCAAGGACTGGGATCTTGCGCGCCGCAACGGCGGCATCAAGATCCTGCCGCCCTTTATCACCGCGTATGACAATGCCGTGGCAGGCAAGCTTTACTCCACCCGTCTTGAGGCATTGATGGGCGTGATGAACTTTATCGACCATTGCACCGAGGAGGCGCTGGTGCTTTCCGACTGTGACGTGATCTGCAACGTGGATCTGTCTCGCGCGCTTGCCGAGCACGAGCGCAACGATGCCGACATCACCCTGATCACCGCCACGGTCGATACCGCCGAGCAGGAGCTGGACGCCAAGGCGCAGGTGCCGACCTTTGACGAGCAGGGGCGCTTGATCGATATTGACGTGTACAGCGGTCAGACGGGCAGAGTCGAGATCTGCTCCGACATTCTGATCGTGCGCCGCACCTATCTGCAGCGCGTGCTTGCCGAGGCGATCACACACGGCAGAACCAGCTTTTACCGCGATATTGTTTACAGAAACCTTGGACGTGATCGCTTTTTCGTGACACGTTACGACGGATTTTTCGCGCGTGTGAACTCGATCGAAAGCTATTTTGGCTGTTCAATGCGCCTCTTGGACCACGATTCGCGCGTCAATCTGTTCTACCGCCGCAATCAGCCGATCTACACCAAGGTGCGCAATTCCGCCCCCACCCGCTATCTGCCGGGCGCATCGGTCAAGAATTCGCTGATCGCCGACGGTTGTGTGATCGAGGGAACGGTGGAAAATTCGATTTTGTTCCGCGGCGTGCACGTGGGCAAGGGCACCGTGATCAAAAATTCGATCCTGATGCAGGATACCTACACGGGCGATCACGTGCGGCTTGGCTGTGTGATCACCGACAAGGACGTTGTGATCAAGAACGACCGCGAGCTGTGTGGGCATGAGACGTTGCCGTTCTATATTTCCAAAGGCCAAACGGTCTGATGCCGTCGAAAATTCGCCCATAGCGGATTTGTGTAAAAAACGGCACAACGTATACGAATTTTAATAAAAAATAATACCATTTCTAAAAAGATCCGCCGAAAGGACGGAGAAGGAGTTATAATATGAAAAAGATCCTCTTTGTGGGTGCTGAGGCGATGCCCTTTGCCGCCACGGGTGGGCTTGGAGACGTGCTTGGCTCGCTTCCCACAGCGCTTGCCGCCACGGGCGAGGCCGACGTGCGTGTGATGCTGCCGCTTTACGCTCAGATCTCTGATGCGTGGCGCTCGCAGATGAAGACCGAAGCCACCTTTACCGTCTCTCTTGCCTGGCGCAAGCTGTATTGCGGCATCAAGTCCTTGCAAAAGGACGGTGTCACCTACTACTTTATTGACAACGAATACTATTTCAAGCGCGGCGCGCTTTACGGTGAGTATGACGACGGCGAGCGCTTTGCCTACTTCTGTATGGCGGCAATGGAGGCCATCGGTCAGCTTGGCTTTTATCCCGACGTTCTGCACGCGCACGATTGGCAGGCGGCGCTCTGCCCCGTGTATCTGAATGTCGTATACCGCAACCATGAAGGGTATGAAAACATCAAAACCGTGTTTACGATCCATAATATTGAGTACCAGGGCAAGTATTCCTTTGCCATTTTGGGCGACGTTTTTTCGCTTGGGCAGGGGGAGCGCGACCGTATGGACTATGACGGCTGCATCAATTTGATGAAGGGCGCGATCGTGACGGCGAATATCGTCAGCACGGTCAGCCCTCGCTACGCCGAGGAGATCTGTACCCCCGAATATTCGCACGGCCTCTCGCCCATTTTAAACGAGAACCGCGCTAAGCTCTGCGGCATCCTCAACGGCATCGATTACGTGTACTATAACCCCTCGAAGGACGGGGAGCTTGCAGCGAACTTCAGCTGGCGCACCAAGCAGAAAAAGGTCGAAAACAAGCTCGCGCTGCAGCGCGAAACGGGGCTGCCCGAGCGCGCCGACGTGCCGCTTTTATCCATTATTTCGCGTCTTGTTTCGCACAAGGGGCTGGATATCATCACCGATATGATCGAAAATCTGCTTGCAAGCAAGGACGCACAGCTGGTCGTGCTCGGCAAGGGCGACGATCGCTACGAGCGCTTTTTCAAGGAGCTGGAGCAGCGCTACCCCGATCGCGTGAGGGCACTTTTGTGCTACGACAGAGACCTTGCCAAGCGCATCTATGCCGCGACCGACATCTTCCTGATGCCGTCCAAGAGCGAGCCCTGCGGCCTCTCGCAAATGATCGCATCCCGTTACGGCGCGATCCCCGTGGTGCGCGAAACGGGCGGACTTTACGACTCGATCAAGCCCTATTGGGAGGAGAAGGGAAAAATGTATGGCAACGGTTTCACCTTTGCCAATTACAGCACCGCGGAGCTTTACGACCGCATCGTCGCCGCGATCGACGTGTGGAACGATCCCGCGCGCCGCGACAAGCTGATCTCGAAGATCATGCGCACAGACTTTTCTTGGGGACAGTCGGCGCTGCGCTATATGCAGATGTATCAAAATCTTTAAACCAAAACCAATCGGAGGAAACCTATGAACTACCAACCCAGCGCACGCGAGGTGCGCGCAGGCATTGAAGAAAAGCTCTCCCGTCATTTCGGCTGCACACCAAACGAGGCATCCCGCGATCAGATGTATAAAGCGGCGGCGATGACCGTCAAGGAGATCCTGACCGAGAAGCGCGGACAATTCAAAAAGAAGGTCAACCGCACCAACTCCAAGCGCGTATATTATATGTGTATGGAATTTTTGCTTGGCCGTTCGCTCAAGACCAATCTTTGCAACCTTGGACTGCAGAAGCAGTACAGCAAGGCGCTGGGTGATATGGGCTTTGAGCTGGAGGAGCTTTACGAGTGCGAGCCCGATGCGGGCCTTGGCAACGGCGGTCTTGGCCGACTTGCCGCGTGCTTTATGGATTCGCTGTCCTCGCTGGATTATCCCGCGACGGGCTTTTCGATCTGCTACGATTACGGACTTTTCAAGCAAATGATCGTGGACGGTATGCAGATTGAGCTGCCCGACGTGTGGTTGCCCGGCGGCGAGGTGTGGCTGGTGCCCCGTACCGACCGCATCTACAAGGTGCGCTTTGGCGGCAAGGTCAAGGAAAATTGGAAGGACGGACATCTGGAGATCCTTTATGAGGGCTGCGAGGAAATGGAAGCCGTTCCTTACGATATGATGATCTCGGGTGCTGAAAGCGATGCCGTGTCACAGCTTCGCCTGTGGCGCGCGCGCAGTATGCAGAATTTCAATATGGGACTGTTCTCGCAGGGGCAGTATACCAGAGCCCTTGAGGAAAGCAACAATGCCGAGATCCTCACGAAGGTGCTTTACCCCTCCGATAACCATCTTGAGGGCAAGATCCTGCGCCTCTCGCAGCAGTATTTCCTTGTTTCCGCATCCTGCCAGAGCATCATCCGCGACCATATGGCGGTTTACGGAAATCTGGACAACCTCCCAAGCAAGGTGGCGATCCACATCAATGATACCCATCCCGCGATGTGCATACCCGAGCTGATGCGCATCCTGATCGACGATTATCACTTCGCGTGGGAAAAGGCGTGGGACATCGTGACACGTACCGTTTCCTATACCAACCACACGGTTATGCCCGAGGCGCTGGAGACCTGGGCGGAGGATATTTTCGCGCTCCGTCTGCCGCGTATCCATCAGATCTTAAAGGAGATCAACGAGCGCTTCTGCCGCGAGGCTTGGCAGTTCTATCCCGGCAATTGGGATAAGATCTCGGCGATGAGCGTCATCGCCTACGGCCGCATCCGTATGGCAAATCTGTCGGTGATCGCATCGCACACCGTCAACGGCGTTTCCAAGCTGCATTCCGATATTCTGAAGGACACCGTGTTCAAGGATTTCTATCGGATGTATCCCGATCGCTTCACCAACGTGACCAACGGCATCGCGCATCGCCGTTGGCTGGTCTATTCCAATCCCGAGCTTGCGGCACTGCTTGACGAGTGCATCGGCCCCGATTACCGCAAGGAGCCCGAAAAGCTTGCCGAGTTCAAAAAATTCGCGGACGATAAGGCGGTTCTGGAGCGCCTTGCGACGATCAAGCTACACAACAAGGAGCGCTTTGCGGCATATCTGAAGCGCAAAACGGGCAAAAAGCTGGATACCTCGTCGCTCTTTGACGTGCAGATCAAGCGCTTGCACGAGTACAAGCGCCAGCTGCTCAATGCGTTGCACGCGATCGGACTCTATCTTGATCTCAAGGAAAATCCCAATCTGGATATTCAACCTCAGACCTTTATTTTCGGCGCCAAGGCGGCACCCGGATACGATATGGCAAAGCGCATCATCAAGCTGCTTTGTATGATCGAAAAGGACATCGAATCCAACCCCCGTATCCGCGAAAAGCTGCATCTGGTGTTCCTGGAGGACTATAACGTCAGCATGGCAGAGCTGCTTATCCCCTCCGCCGAGATCAGCGAGCAGATCTCGATGGCGGGCAAGGAGGCAAGCGGCACGGGCTGTATGAAGCTGATGATCAACGGCGCTTTGACCATCGGAACGCTGGACGGCGCGAACGTGGAAATGCAAGCGGCGACGGGCCCCGAAAATATGTTCATCTTCGGTCTTACCGCAAACGAGGTTCAGGACCTTTGGGCAAAGGGCTACAATTCCGCACTTTACTACACCAGCAACGAGCGCTTGGCGCGCATCGTGAATTACCTGCACACGGGCTTTGCTGGCGAATCCTTCGGGGATATCGCGCAGTATCTGCTCTCCGCCCCCGGTGTTGCCGACCCTTATATGTGCCTTGCGGATTTTGAATCCTACCGTCAGGCGCACGCCGAAGCGCTTGCCGCCTATGCGGACAAGGAGCGCTGGAACCGTATGTCGCTTTGCAACATCGCGGCGGCAGGGCACTTTGCCGCTGACCGCAGCATCAAGGAATATGCAGACCGCATCTGGAACCTCAAGCGCCTCACGGGTGTCAAATAATGCTACCCGTTCAGCCACTTTCCGCTTCCTTGCCCGTTATTGAAAAAAGGATCGGCGCAAAGGATGTTTCCGCGCTTGGTGCTTTTTCGGTCCACGATACCCTGACGCTCACGGTGCGCGCTCCGCGCGCACTGGGGGCGGCGGGCGTTGTGTTGCGCATCGCCCCCGACGGGGGAGCTGCGCAGGATCTGCCCCTTGCCTTTACCGACACCGAAAAGGGAGTCGACGCCTATCGGCTGAAGTTACCGATGGCGGAGCTCACAAGGGAAAAGCACGGCGGGCTTTTTTATTATGAGTACTTGTTTTTGCGCGGACGTGATACACTTTTTACGACCACACGCGATAACGTGACCTTTACACTAAGCCCTCATTCGGCGGGGAAATTTCGCCTGCTTGTGACGGGTGAAATGCTGGAAACACCTACGTGGTTCCGCGGACGCACGATGTACCACGTGTTCGTCGATCGCTTTGCACCCGGCAAGGGCGAGCACTGCCCCGATGCCGTTTATCACGCGCAATGGAATGAGGAGATCGAGCAGTTTGGCGCATATCCCGGCGCGCCGGTTGCGAATAACGAATTTTTCGGCGGCACGCTGTGGGGGATCATCGACAGACTCGATCATCTGACATCCCTTGGTGTTGGCGTACTTTACTTAAGCCCCGTTTTCAAGGCGGCATCCAATCACAAATACGACACGGGCGATTATGAGCAGGTCGATCCCCAATTCGGGGGAGACGAAGCGCTGCAAGCCCTGCTTGACGCCTGCAAGGAGCGCGATATCGCCGTTATTCTGGACGGTGTGTTTAACCACACGGGCAGCGACAGCCGCTATTTTAACAAAGAGGGGCATTATGCGAGCTTGGGCGCGTATCAGTCGCCCGAAAGTCCGTATCACAATTGGTTTTATTTTAAAAAGTTTCCCGATTCCTACGAGTGCTGGTGGGATATCAAGATCCTGCCAAAGCTCAACCTTTCCAACCCCGAGGTGCATCGTTATTTCGTGGGGGAGAAGGGTATTATCGAAAAGTACACCAAGATGGGTGTGGCAGGCTGGCGCTTGGACGTTGCGGATGAGTTGCCCGATCCCTTTTTGGACGAGCTGCACGAGCGCGTGCGAGCGAACACCGAGGGGCAGGGCGTGATCATCGGCGAGGTCTGGGAAAACGCTGCGGATAAGATCGCTTATGATAAACGCCGCCGCTATTTTCGCGGCGGTCAGCTTGACGGTGTGATGAATTATCCCGTCAGACGGGGCGTGATTTCCTTCGTTCGCGACGGAAATGCTACGGCGCTTGCCGCCGCCCTGCGCGAGATCTGGGGCTCTTATCCCACGTGCGTGTCGCACACTCTGATGAACCTGCTTTCCACCCACGATACCGAGCGTATTCTGACGGTGCTCGGCGGTGAGATCGACGACGGAAGTCGCTCCAACGCAGAGCTGCGCGAGCTGCGTATGACACCCGCGCAACGAAAATTGGCAATAACGCGCTTAAAAATGGCGGCGGCATTGCAATTTACCGTGTTTGGTGTTCCCTCGATCTTTTACGGGGACGAGGCGGGGCTGGAGGGGTATCACGATCCCTTCTGCCGCAGACCTTACCCGTGGGGAAGAGAAAATAAAGAACTGCTTGCCTTTTACCGCAAGCTCGGGCGCCTCCGCCGCGAAAACCCCGTCCTGGCACAGGGCGATTTTGCCATCATCAAGGAGGCCGAAAGCGCCATCGCCTATGAGAGAAAAGGTGAGACGGGGCATCTGATCGTTGCCGCCAATCGCGGTGAAAAGCCCTTCTCGCTTACGCTTCCGAAGGGAGCAAAAGAACTGCTTTTGGGCAAAAAAAGCGGCAAACGGGTCGAGATTTTACAAAATGAAGTGAAAATTTGGAGAATTGAGTAATGCTTGGAAAACTGTTCAAAAGGCTGACCAAAAGTAAAAACCCCGAAAGCAAGCGCTATCGCTATGATATGGCGCAGCGCATCTGCGGTCATCACGTCAAGTACGTGACCGAGCGCATCAATAACGTGGACGAGGTCATTGGGCGCTCGGGCGGACTCAATATCAGAGACGACGAGCTGCTGGTCTATGCATCCTTCAAGGTGCTGATGCGCTGCAAGATCGCCGATATGGAGGCGGCGGAGCTGCTCTCTAAGGACGGCGTTGTCATCACCGCCCCCGACCTTGAAAATGGCGGAAAAATACGTACCGTTATCGTGTATTATGTTTATTATAGGTAAAAATTCAAACGGAAACAAACGCATTTTTTGAATTGCAAGCAATAAAAAAAGAAAGGCTCCCTTGTGTAAAGGGAGCTGACGCCGAAGGCGGCTGAGGGATTGTTGTGCGGTAGAGTTTTGCTTTTACAATCCCTCCGTCTTGCTTCGCAAGCCACCTCCCTTTGCACAAGGGAGGCTTTTTGTTTTTGATCGAAAGAAAAAATGCCGAAAAAAGAGTTTTTGGTGCAAACTGTAGTATATTATACATAAATGGAAAAAAGGCGGTAGTTCAAATGGATGTTCTAGCAATAATCATTATGTTGCCCTTTTTGGTTGTCTTTCTTTGGGCTATTATAGAGATGCTGATCGTGAATCCCATACAGAAAAAACACCAAAAGCCCCAAATACCTCCAATATCCCAAACACCCGAAGAATCCTTACCTACATTCATCTTATTTGACAATGAGGAGATCGTGCCGGCCATTTCGGAAGTGGCAGAAAAGAAAGAGGTGTTTGAGGAATATCCGCTTGTTGGTTTATATGTGATCGAAGTCCCAATAAAGAAAAGCGAAAAGATCTCTGTTGGAAAAATCATCAAGCAAGAGGGGAAATACCTTGCGATTTTATTTGGCGAAAATGAAAGGAAATGGGAATATCCGCAGCTTTTTTTATCGAAATGTGTTCGCTTTGCCGATGATGAGCTTCAGCGTGCTTTTGAGAGAAGCAAGCTGATATTTATGGAGGATCGGGTCAAATTGCGCAGTGATAAACCGTTAGCAGTGACCAGTGTAACTCCACCTTCGGAAGGCTCCGACGATCCGCAGTCCATTGTATCTCCTACCGAAGACGCCTCCTCTGAGCTGACACTAAGCAAGGCATTACATATGATCGATCATGCCGTCGCGCCGGCTTGGGTCACATGCTCTTTTCAGGGTGATATGGAGAGAGATGGAAAGTTGAAGCACGGTTTTCATTATGATACCCGCGGAGAAAGGATCTATCGAAAAGGATGCGAAGTGTTCGGATGGAATAAGGATCTTGTAGGTAAATTTGGTATGATGCAAATTATGTATGCTTACCGTGGCGTGCCGGACGGCAAAAGTGTTTGGATGCTGACTCATCACAATAGTGTAACTCCGATCGCAACAAAGGCAACGGCAATGTGGTGGAACACCTTTGTAAGAGATGTTATTTTCGAGGAATGGAGAAATCCGACCTCTGACTTTTACGATGACTTTTCAACTCGCATCACGTTTGCCAAAACAACGAGTAAAGGATATGCATTTATCGGTGTATATCAGCCCGAACAGCTGTTGGAGGGGGTTGACGATAACGGAAAGATGCATCACATCAAGGTTTATCGGCGGATACAAATAGATTACGAGGGATGATTTCTGATCGGTTTGAAGGAGCAATTTGCTTTTTAACCCCATAACGGTATGAGGAAAAGCCACAACGGATTGCGCGAACGGCACGATCGGATGTGGCTTTTTCTTTGCAGTACCCATTAAAGGACGATTTTACTTTTTATTTTCTGACAGCCCCATCGCCGCTGATGAGGTATTTTACCGTAGTCAGCGCTTCAAGCCCCATCGGGCCTCTGGCGTGGAGCTTTTGGGTGGAAATGCCGATCTCGGCGCCAAGCCCGAACTCGCCGCCGTCGGTGAAGCGAGTGGATGCGTTGTGATACACGGCGGCGGCGTCCACAAGCCCCTGGAAGCGTGCGGCGGTCGCGTCGTTTTCGGTGATGATGCACTCGCTGTGTTTCGTGCTGTATGTGGCGATGTGCGCGATGGCTTCATCCGCCGAATCCACCACCTTGACCGACATCATGTAATCGTTGTATTCGGTGGCGAAATCCTCCTCGGTCGCAGGGATAGCCTCGGGAAGGATCTCGCAGGCGCGCTCGTCGCCTCGCAATTCAAGGCTCCACTCGCGCGTGGCGGCGTAAAACTTCGGCAAAAAGGCTTCGGCGATATCGCGGTGCAGCAGCAGCGTTTCGGCGGCGTTGCACACAGATGGGCGCTGACACTTGGCGTTCACGGTGACACGAAGCGCTTTTTCAAGGTCGGCATCGCTGTCCACGTAAACGTGGCAGTTGCCCGCACCCGTTTCGATCACGGGCACCTTGGCGTTGTCCACGCAGTTGCGGATGAGACCCTTGCCGCCGCGCGGGATCAGTACGTCGACAAGACCGCGCATCTGCATCAGCGCGTTGGCGCTTTCGCGATCGGTGGATAAGACAAGGCCGATGGCGTTTTCGTCAAGCCCGACGTTCTTGAGCGCGCTTTTCAGCGCCTTCACGATGGCGCGGTTGCTCTGGGTGGCCTCCTTGCCGCCGCGCAGCACGACCGCATTGCCCGATTTGATGGCAATGGCGGCGGCATCGGCGGTGACGTTGGGGCGTGCCTCGTAGATCATAGCGACCACACCAAGCGGCACGTGGGCGCGCGTGACCGTGATGCCCGAGGGCCTTGTGAAGCTCTCGTCCAACCGCAGCGGATCGGCGAGCGCTGTGAGCGCGCGGATCGCATCCGCGATCGCGCAAAGCCGCGCCTCGGTCAGGCGCAGGCGGTCCATCATCACGGTGGGAACGCCGTTTGCGGCGGCGCTGTCAAGATCCTTTGCGTTGGCTTCGAGAATGTCATCCTTTTGCGCGAGGATCGCATCCGCCATCGCAAGCAGTGCGTTGTTGCGCGTTTCGCTGTCGGTCATCGCAAGCGCGGGTGCGGCTTGCTTCACCGACAGGCAAAGCGTTTTCACTTCTTCAAATACGTTGTTCATAGCATCTTCCTTTTTGCGAAATTTTCATCAGATGTCGTCCGATACAAGGATCTTTTCGATCTCTGCGACGTACACGGTGTGAAAATCGCCATCCTTGTAGTTTTGCAGCAGTGCGGGATCCAGGAAGGAATCCGCCCGCAGGGTGTCGGCATACAGCTTGCGGCAAAGCACAACGATGCGTGCCTGTTTGACATAGGGCGTATCCCCGATCATTGCGGGGGTGAGCCCGGTCGCTTCAAATTTGTTGATCTCTCTGCCACTTTTCGTGCCGCACAGCCGCAGCGCGCTGCGGTATTCTTCGGAAAAGAAGGAAAGCGAGAAGTGATCGCTTTGCTCGGTGAGGGTGTGCGTGTAGCGCTGCGGACGGATGAAGCAAAAGGCAACGGGCTTGTTCCACAGCACGCCTACGCCGCCCCAGCTTGCGGTCATGGTGTTGACCACTTGCTTGCCGTTCTCGTCCTCGCCCTTTGCGGTGATCAGCATCCAATCCTTTCCGATCAGACGAAAGGCGTTTTCTAGGTTTTCGGGGGTGATGGTTTTGAAATCGTTCATGCTTGCCTCCTTGCACTAATCTGTGTTTAGTATAGCATATTCCGCCTTTGTTTTCAAGTCAACAAGCAAAAAAATGCCCCAATGCCTACATTTTATTCATATATAGCAACTCGACGGGACAAAAAGAGCGCTTTTTGCGCGTTTCGAATAAAAATTTAAGGGAAATTTTAAAAAAAGTGTTAATATCCGAAAAGAAACGATTGACAAATCGTCCACTCTTTGATATAATGTAATCCGTAACTATGCGTTTACCCCAAAAAACCAAAGAAGGAGGTTGTTCCCGTGTACACGGGGACAAACAGCAAACATGAAGACATTTGTCAGATTGCTTACATTGCTTTTGGCTTTGTTGATGTTGGCGATGACTGTTGTTGCCTGCGATAAAGGTGGCGACGGCGACGGCGACGACGTTGACAGAACCGCAACCGAGGACGAGTTCTTGCGTGAACGCGACGACTTGGACCAGTATAACCTGAACTACACAGGTGAGAAGATCAAGGTGATCGGCTGGGACGGCGGTAACTATGAGGAGTTCGACGTTAAGCAGATCACGGCTGACAACGTATTGATGGCAGTCTATGACCGCAACCAGGAGATCGAGCGCCGTTTGAACATCGATCTGGAATTCATTGAGATTCCGAACGGTTCGATGATCAACACGGTCGTGCAGGATAAGAACTCCGGCATGGGTGCATACGACATCATTGCGACCTACTCCCGTACCGAGGCTGAAATCGCGATGCGCGGATGTATGGCAGACATCAGCACCATTGAAAACTCTTACATCAACCTTGAGAAGCCTTGGTGGCCCAAGAACATGGTTGAGTCCATGTCGATCGGTAACAGTATGTACTTCTTCTCCGGTGATATTTCCCCCAACGTGCTGAGTGAGATGCAGGTTCTGTACTTCAACAAGGACGTTATGTCCGAGTACTGGGATGCACACGCTCAAAAGCTGGGTGTTGTTCCCGAAAAGGATAGCAAGGGTCAAAACATTGTTTCTCCCGCTGCACAGTGGGTCTACAACATGGCTTACGACGGCACTTGGGATCTTGATGAGCTGATCATGCTGACCATGGGCCCGGATGGCAAGGGTATCGGTGATATCAGCCAGGGTTCTGTTGCTGATGCAAAGGACTTGGACGATAGCTACGGCTTTGTTTCCATTTCTTACTGCTTGTCCTTCTTCTACAGCGGATGCAACCTGAAGCTGATCGAAAACGACAAGAACTCTACTGAAGAGAATCCGCTTAACATCTCTGAGGACTTCGGTTCTATGAGAACGGTTAAGCTGGTGCAGAAGCTTGGTGACTGGTACAAGGAAAACACCTGTGCCGTAAACTTCGGTAATCCTGGATATAAAACGATCATGATGGCTGGACGTACCCTGTTCACCGCAGTTCGTGCAAGACATGCCGGTAACCAGTATGTCGACCTGAACATTGGTATTATGCCTTGCCCCAAGTTTGACGAGACTCAGGCAAACTACTACACCGCGATCGGTAACCCCTTCACCATTTACGGTATTTACAACGGTCTTACTGCTCGTGGCGGCGACAAGGCGGCTACCTATTCTATGATGACCGCTGTTGTCGAGTGCTGGGCATCCGAGTGCTACCGTCTTGTAACGCCTCAGATCTTCGAGGTCAATATGCAGCTCAAGTACGCTGAGACCCAGTGCGAGACCGATATGTTCGAAATCGTTCGTAGCTCTGTCGTATTCGACCTTGGCCGTATCTTTGGCCCTGAGCTTTACGGTATGGACGATATGCCTTCTGAGGCAGCTAAGGCAGGCACCTCTTGGGTTTCCACCTATGCTTCCTACAAGAATCCTCTGGCAAAGAAGCTCGATGCGATCGTAGCATCCTTGGAAGAGTAATTCTAAATAAGCAAACAAGCTCCACAGCGCATTCTGCGCTGTGGAGCTTTTGCTTTGTAGCCTTTAGCGAAAAGCAACCACCTGCTATGCAGGTGGAATCAAGCGCTTATAGCAAAGGCCCCTCTGTGTAAAGGGGGCTCCCGCGTAGCGGGTGGGGGATTGTTAGACAACAAAGCGGTTTGCATTTCTCACAATCCCTCCGTGAGTTTGCTTAGCAAACTCCATGTGCCGCTATGCGGCACAGTTCCCATTTACACAAGGGAGG
>JAGALS010000090.1 GCA_017625065.1 Clostridia bacterium
GGCTCCAAGAGCTGGGCAAAGGCAGAGGCACAGGGCCTGAAGGTCATGGTCGCCGCTGATGCCGCAAAGGCAGCGGACATCATCATGATCCTGATCAACGACGAGAAGCAGGCAAAGCTTTACAAGGAAAGCATCGAGCCCAACCTCACCGAGGGCAAGACCCTTGCATTCGCACACGGCTTCAACATCCACTTCGGCTGCATCAAGCCCCCCAAGAACGTCAACGTCATCATGGTCGCTCCCAAGGGCCCCGGCCACACCGTTCGCTCCGAGTATCAGGTCGGCAAGGGCGTTCCTTGCCTGATCGCCATTCATCAGGACGCTACGGGCGATGCGCTTGACATCGGCCTTGCATACGCGCTCGGCATCGGCGGC
Source organism: Clostridia bacterium (assembly GCA_017625065.1). Lineage (GTDB taxonomy): Bacteria > Bacillota > Clostridia > Oscillospirales > CAG-272 > Firm-07. The sequence goes on from JAGALS010000090.1 coordinate 376, forward strand.
GCTCGCGCAGGCGTGCTTGAGACCACCTTCCGCACCGAGACCGAGACCGACCTCTTTGGTGAGCAGGCAGTGCTTTGCGGCGGCGTTTGCGCGTTGATGCAGGCAGGCTTTGAAACGCTTGTTGAGGCTGGCTACGACCCCCGTAACGCATACTTTGAGTGCATCCACGAGATGAAGTTGATCGTTGACCTGATCTACCAGTCGGGCTTTAGCGGTATGCGCTACTCCATCTCCAACACCGCAGAGTACGGCGATTACATCACCGGTCCCAAGATCATCACCGAGGATACCAAGAAGGCGATGAAGAAGGTCCTCAAGGACATCCAGGACGGTACCTTCGCAAAGGACTTCCTGCTTGATATGTCCGATGCGGGCGCACAGGTTCACTTCAACGCAATGCGCAAGCTCGCTTCCGAGCATCCCGCAGAGGTCGTTGGCGAGGATATCCGTAAGCTTTATAGCTGGGCGGATGAAGAAAAATTCATCAATAATTAATTCGCCCAAAAAGCTTCGTAATACATCGTTGTTCCTCGAAAGCGGCTCGACGTAGGTCACTACGCCTTCGCCTTGCTTTCTTGCGGTACGCCTCGTCTTACTCGCTTTTGTGAACGAATTACCGTAGCCGGAAGATCGTTCGGATTTTGAACAAATTACCGTAGCCGGTGATGACAAGGCAATTGAATAAGCTAACCGGCTATTGTTGAAAGATTGGGGTTGGAAGCCTTCCCTTGTGAGGGAAGGGGGACCGCGTTAGCGGTGGATGAGTAGTATCCGCGACCAATCTTTAGGCAAAAACTGAAGGCTATTGTAAAGGCACACGAGCCGCGGCTCGTGTGCCCCATACAGTAACTTTCCACATTGAAGATTGAAGGAGGGAAATACTATGGTTAAAGATACCATTGTGAACGGCTGCGACAACGCACCGCACAGATCGCTCTATAACGCGCTGGGGCTCACCGCCGAGGAGCTGCAAAAGCCCCTCATTGGCATCGTTTGCTCCTATAACGAGATCGTGCCCGGGCATATGAACCTTGATAAGATCGCGGATGCCGTCAAGCTCGGCGTTGCGATGGCGGGCGGCACGCCCATTATGTTCCCCGCGATTGCGGTTTGTGACGGCATTGCGATGGGACACGAGGGTATGAAATATTCGCTTGTCACGCGTGACCTGATCGCCGACTCGACCGAGGCGATGGTGAAGGCACACGGCTTTGACGGCCTTGTGATGATCCCCAACTGCGACAAGAACGTGCCCGGACTTCTGATGGCTTCGGCACGTCTGAATATCCCCACCGTGTTCGTCAGCGGCGGCCCTATGCTTGCAGGCCGTGTAGGCGGCAAAAAGACCAGCCTTTCCTCGATGTTTGAGGCGGTCGGCGCTTACCACGCGGGCAAGATCGACGATGCGAAGCTCAACGAATTTGAGTGCAAGACCTGCCCCACCTGCGGCTCTTGCTCGGGTATGTATACCGCAAACTCGATGAATTGCCTCACTGAGGTGCTTGGCATGGGACTTCGCGGCAACGGCACCATTCCCGCCGCCTATTCCGCCCGCATCCAGCTTGCAAAGCACGCGGGTATGCAGATCATCGACCTTGTGAAAAAGAACATCCGTCCCCGTGACGTGATGACGGCAGCGGCGATCCGCAATGCCATCACCGCCGATATGGCGCTTGGCTGCTCGACCAACTCGATGCTCCATCTTCCCGCCATCGCCAACGAGTGCGGCGTGAAATTTGACCTCGAAGAGGTCAATCGCATCAGCGAAAAGACCCCCAACCTCTGCCACCTTGCCCCCGCAGGCCCCACCTATATGGAGGATCTCAACGAGGCTGGCGGCGTGTATGCGGTACTGAAGGAGATCGCATCCCTTGGACTGCTTGATACCTCGGTGATGACCTGCACGGGTAAGACGATGGCTGAAAACATTGCCACTGCCGAGATTCTGGATGACACCGTCATTCGCCGCGTGGATAACGCGTATAGCAAGACGGGCGGCATCGCCGTGCTGAAGGGCAACCTTGCCCCCGACGGATGCGTGGTCAAGCGTTCGGCAGTTGCTCCCGAAATGCTGGTGCACGAAGGCCCTGCAAAGGTGTTTGAGAGCGAGGAGGAGGCGATCGATGCCATTCACGGCGGCAAGATCGTGGCAGGCGACGTTGTGGTCATCCGCTACGAAGGTCCCGCAGGCGGCCCCGGTATGCGCGAGATGCTGAACCCCACCTCTGCGATCCAAGGTATGGGACTTGGCGCCAGCGTTGCGCTGATCACCGACGGACGCTTTTCGGGCGCGACGCGCGGTGCTTCGATCGGACATTGCTCGCCCGAGGCGGCAAACGGCGGCCCCATCGCCTATGTGAAGGACGGTGACATCATCTCCATCAACATTCCCGCATATAAGATCGAATTGAAGGTTTCCGATGAGGAAATGGCAAAGCGCCGTGCCGAAATGCCCATCAAGAAAAAGGAAAACATTTCGGGATATCTCAAGCGCTATGCCGCAATGGTCAGCTCCGCCGATAAGGGCGCGATCATCAATTACTAATGAAAAGAGAGGGAACAGACATGACTGAATACGGATTACAGCTTTACAGCGTACGCGACATCACGAAGGTAAATTTGAAGGACGCGTTGCGTCAAGTGGCTGAAATGGGCTACAAGTACGTGGAATTTGCGGGCTTCTTCGGCAACAGCGCCGAGGATGTCAAGTCTTGGCTTGACGAATACGGCTTAAAGGTCAGCGGCACCCACACGGGTTGTGCGGCGATCACCCCCACCGCGATCAAGGAAACGATCGCCTATCACAAGGCGATCGGCTGTACCAATTTGATCGTACCGGGCGCCGTGTACGGCACAAGCGAGGAGCTGGAATACACGATCGCACTGCTCAACTATGCCGAAAAGAGATTGGCGAAGGAGGGCATCACCCTTGGCTATCACAACCACTCCAAGGAGCTTTATAAAGCCCCCCACGGCAAGGTCGTCGAGGACGAAATTTGGAATCGCACCAATGTGGAGCTTGAGATCGACACCTTCTGGCTCTTTAACGCGGGGATCGACCCCGTGCCATACTTGGAGGCACATAAGGATCGCATTCGCGTGATCCACCTCAAGGACGGCGACATCCCCACCGAGGGCACGCGTGATTATGCTACTGCGCACAATGATGTTAAGGGAAAATCGCTTGGCAGCGGTATGGCACCCGTCAAGGCGGTGCGCGACTGGGCACTTGCAAATAACGTTTTGATGGTGGTCGAGTCCGAGGGGCTTGATCCCACGGGTCCCGAAGAGGTCAAGCGTTGCATTGACTTCCTGTGCTCGCTTGAAGCATAATTTTGGAAAAGAGGAAAATTCCATGGGAATGACGATGACACAAAAGATCCTTGCGGCACACGCAGGGCTTGAAAGGGTCGAGGCAGGGCAGCTGATCCTGGTGGATCTTGACCGCGTGCTGGGCAACGATATTACCTCGCCCGTGGCGATCCGTGAGTTTGAAAAGATCGGCGCCACCTCGGTTTATGATAAGGATAAAGTGACTATGGTGATGGATCACTTTGCCCCCAATAAGGATATCAAGGCGGCGGAGCAATGCAAAATGTGCCGCAGCTTCTGTGAAAAGCACGAGGTCACGCACTTCTACGACGTCGGCAGAATGGGCATCGAGCACGCGCTGCTGCCCGAAAAGGGCTTGGTCGTTTGCGGTGACGTGGTCATCGGCGCTGACTCCCACACCTGCACCTACGGCGCGCTTGGCGCGTTCTCCACGGGTGTCGGCTCGACCGATATGGCGTGCGGTATGGCAACGGGCAAGGCTTGGTTCAAGGTGCCCGGCGCGATCCGCTTCAACCTCACGGGTAAGCTCAATCCTCACGTTTCGGGTAAGGACGTGATCTTACATATCATCGGACTGATTGGCGTGGACGGTGCGCTTTACCGTTCGATGGAATTTACGGGCGAGGGCGTTTCGGCGCTTTCGATCTATGACCGTCTCACGATCTCCAATATGGCGATCGAGGCGGGTGCAAAGAACGGCATTTTCCCCGTGGACGAGCAAACGCTTGCCTACGTGGCAGAGCACAGCGACCGCAAACCCGTGGTCTACACGGCTGACGCCGATGCTGAATATGACGCGACCTATGAGATCGATCTTTCCAAGATCAAATCCACCGTCGCGTTCCCGCATCTGCCTGAAAATACCCATACGGTAGATGAAATTGACGACATCAAGATCGATCAGGTTGTCATTGGCTCCTGCACCAACGGCCATTACAAGGACCTGGAGGAAGCCGCTAACATTCTGAAGGGCAAGAAGATCGCATCCCACGTGCGCGCCATCATCATTCCCGCAACGCAGGATATTTATCTGAAGGCGATCGAAAACGGACTCGTCAAGATCTTCATCGAGGCGGGCTGTGTGGTCTCCACCCCTACCTGCGGACCTTGCCTTGGTGGTCATATGGGCATCCTTGCCGCAGGTGAGCGTGCCGTTGCCACCACCAACCGCAACTTCGTCGGCCGTATGGGACACGTCACGTCCGAGGTCTATCTGGCAAGCCCCGCAGTTGCCGCCGCAAGCGCGATCGCAGGCAAGATCGCAGACCCCGCAAAAGTTTGAGAGAGGAGGCAAATGTCATGAAATTTACAGGAACGGTCATTAAATACGGTGACAACGTGGATACTGACGTCATCATCCCCGCGCGTCACCTCAACACCATTGACGTGAAGGAGCTTGCCTCTCACTGCATGGAGGATATCGATAAGGATTTCCACAGCAAGATCAAGGCAGGCGACATTATGGTCGCAGGCCTCAACTTCGGTTGCGGCTCTTCCCGTGAGCACGCCCCCATCGCCATCAAGGCAAGCGGCATCTCGCTTGTTATTGCGAAGAGCTTTGCGCGCATCTTCTACCGCAACGCCATCAACATCGGTCTTGCCATTCTAGAATGTCCTGAGGCGGCCGAGCGAATCGAAAACGGTCACGAGGTCGAGGCGGATCTGGATGCAGGTGTGATCACCGATCTCACCACCGGCGCGAAGTTCAAGACCAGCCCCTTTCCGCCCTTTATTCAGAACATGATCACGAACGGCGGTCTTGTCGCATCGATCCAAAAGGGCGATTTTTGCTGAAAGGATAAGAACAATGGAAAAGAAGATTGCATTGCTGAAGGGTGACGGCATCGGCCCCGAGATCGTGGATAGCGCGGTCCGCGTGCTGGAAGCAGTCGCCGCAAAGTATGGACATACATTTGAATTTACCCCCCACCTGATCGGTGGCTGTGCCATCGATGCCACGGGCGCTCCTCTGCCTGAGGAAACCGTTAAGGGCTGCCTTGCTTCGGATAGTGTCTTGCTCGGTGCCGTCGGCGGCCCGAAGTGGGACACGCTCCCCGGTCATCTGCGCCCCGAAAAGGCGCTGCTTGGCATTCGCGCGGCAATGGAGCTGTTCACAAATCTGCGCCCCGCAAAGCTTTATCCCGCACTTGCGGGCGATTGCCCCCTGCGCGCCGATATCGTGGCGAATGGCTTTGATCTGATGATCGTGCGCGAACTGACGGGCGGCATTTACTTCGGCGAGCGCGGTATGCGTGAGGGCAAGTACGGCGAAGAGGCATACGATACCGAATGCTACAGCCGTATGGAGATCGAGCGCATCGGTCGCGTGGCATTTGAGACCGCGCAAAAGCGCGGCAAGCACCTTTGCAGCATCGATAAGGCAAACGTGCTGGAATCCTCTCGTCTTTGGAGAAAGGTGATGCACGAGCTTGCCACCGAATACCCCGACGTCGAGCTTTCGGATATGCTGGTGGACAATGCCGCAATGCAGCTTGTCCGCAACCCCGCACAGTTTGACGTGATCGTCACGTCCAATATGTTTGGTGACATTCTCTCTGACGAAGCGTCTCAGCTCACGGGCTCGATCGGTATGCTGCCCTCTGCTTCGCTTGGCAGCACCTCGCGCGGACTCTACGAGCCGATCCACGGCTCTGCTCCCGACATCGCGGGCAAGCATATCGCCAACCCCGTTGCTACCATTTTGTCTGCGGCGATGATGCTGCGCTACTCCTTCGGCATGGCTGCCGAGGCGGACGACATCGTCCGTGCGGTGGATGAGGTGTTGGAGGCAGGCTGCCGCACGGCAGATCTTGCACACGGCGCACCCTCGATGAGCACCGAGGAAATGACCGATGCCATTCTCGCCCGTCTTTGAGGTCGTTTTATGACACGAGAAGAGCTTCAAAAGCTGTCGCTGTCGCTTTCAGCCCTCGGCGTTTTTGCGGGACTTTTGCAAAAGCCCCTCTTTACTCACTTCTTGAGTATGACCGAGGCAAAAAGCGACGGTGAGGCATTGCGCGCGTGTGGCGCGCTGATCCACGAGATCTATGAAAAGGGCGGAAACTTTGCCCTTGCCGTGCGCCGCGCTGTGCTGGAGGATGAAAACCCCTACGTGCGTATGCGCGCAGGGAAGGGCAAGTGCGATGCGACGATCGAGGATGCGATGAAAGCTGAGCTTTCGATCCTTTCGCGCTTCGCATCGCTCACTCCCGCCGATCTTGCGGCGTATTTTGCAAATGCCCCCTACCTTCCGCCCTTTGGCGCGAGCTCTGTTGACCTTGCCGCCGAGTATGAGGAGCGGATGTGTGATATCAACAAGCACGGCTACGGCATTTTTGCCGCAAACGCGATGTTCCGTCTGTCCGACGAGTCCTCGATCGAGCCGATCGCATCCGCTGACAGCGTGTCGCTGGATAGCTTTATCGGCTATGAAGAGGAGCGAGGGCGCGTGTTGGAGAACACCAAGGCGTTTCTGGAGGGTCGTCCTGCCGCAAACGTGTTGCTTTACGGCGATGCTGGCACGGGCAAATCCTCTACCGTCAAGGCGGTCACCAACCACTTTTTCGAGCAGGGATTGCGCCTCATTGAGATCCGCAAGGATCAGCTGTCGCTTCTGCCCCTTGTGATGGGTAAGATCCGCACCAACCCCTTGCGCTTCATTATTTTCATTGATGATCTTTCCTTTAATAAAAGCGACGACCATTTCAGTATGCTGAAGGCGGCGCTTGAAGGATCTGCCGCGGCAAAGGCAGAAAATGCGGTGATCTACGCCACCAGCAATCGCCGCCATATCGTACGCGAGACCTTCTCTGACCGTGACGGCGGCGAGGTGCATCGCAACGACACGATGCAAGAAACATTGTCGCTTTCCGAGCGCTTTGGTATGACGGTGCTCTTTGCCCGTCCGAACAAGCAGCTCTATCTCGAGATCATTCACGAGCTGGCGGCGAAAAACGGTATCCAAATGGATGCAGCAGAGCTTGAGATCAAGGCAGAGGCGTTTGCCCTGAACCGTGGCACTCGTTCTGCCCGCTGTGCCGAGCAATTTATCAAAAGTTTGATGTAAAATAAGGTAAAAAACCTTGAAAGAGAGTGAAAAAATGCTGACGCTGGATAATGTTTACCGCGCAAGCTACGTCCTCAAGGACGTGGTGAGAAAAACCGATGTCATCTATGCCCCCAAGCTTTGTCCCGGGACCGAGCTTTACCTCAAGACCGAAAACCTTCAGGTCACGGGCTCCTTTAAGATCCGCGGCGCTTACTATAAGATGTCGAAGCTCACCGAGGAGGAGCGCGCACGCGGCGTGATCGCCTGCTCGGCGGGCAACCACGCGCAGGGCGTGGCACTTGGCGCACAGAAAAACGGCATCAAGGCTGTGATCTGTCTGCCCGACGGCGCACCGATCTCCAAGGTCGAGGCGACCAAGAGCTACGGTGCTGAGGTCTGCCTTGTGGAGGGCGTTTACGACGATGCCTACCGCAAAGCGCTGGAGCTGCGCGACGAGAAGGGCTATACCTTCATCCATCCCTTTGACGATGCGGATGTCATCGCAGGGCAGGGTACGATCGCGCTGGAGCTGACCGAGCAGCTGCCCGACGTGGACGTTGTGCTCGTTCCCGTAGGCGGTGGCGGTCTGATCTCGGGCATCGCGTACACCTTGAAAACGCTGAATCCCAACGTCAAGGTCTACGGTGTGCAGGCAAAGGGTGCGCCCTCGATGGCGAATTCCGTGCACGACGGCAAGATCGAGGAGCTTTCCTCTGTTTCGACCATTGCCGACGGTATTGCGGTGAAAAAGCCGGGTAGCCTTACATATGAAATTTGCAGCAAATACGTTGACGATATCGTGACCGTCAGCGACGATGAGATCTCTGCCGCAATTTTGGCACTTATGGAGCAGCATAAGCTTGTGACCGAGGGTGCGGGCGCTGTTTCGGTCGCCGCCGCAATGTTCGGCAAGGTCGATTTGAAGGGCAAGCGCGCGGTGTGCCTGTTGTCGGGTGGTAATATCGACGTGACGATCCTTTCCCGCGTGATCCAGAGAGGCCTTTTGATGTCGGGCAGAACCTGCCAGATGACCATCGAGCTTCTGGATAAGCCTGGTCAGCTTTTGGCGGTCTCCCGCATTGTCGCCGAGCTTGGTGGCAACGTCATTGAGGTGCACCACGAACACGCGCGCGGCGGCTCGGATGTCAACGGCTGTTATCTGCGTGTCACGCTTGAAACCCGTAATTTTGAACATATCAACGAGATCCGCAACGCGCTTGTCGCGCACGGTCTCACTTTGATCGAGTAAGGAGAACTATTATGGCTGAACTGAAAAAGATTTCTACCGAAAAAGCCCCTGCCGCCATTGGCCCGTATTCGCAGGCGATCATTTGCGGCGATACGGTCTTTACCTCGGGGCAGATCGGCATCGATCCCGCCTGCGGTGAGATCACGGGCAAGGACGTTCGCGAGCAGACCGAGCAGGTGATGCAGAATCTGTGCGCCGTTCTCGCGGCAGCCGGTACGTCGATGGAAAACGTGGTCAAGACCACCTGCTTCCTTGCAGATATTGCAGATTTTGCCGCCTTCAACGAGGTCTACGGCAAGTACCTGACCGAAAAGCCCGCGCGCAGCTGCGTGGCGGCAAAGGCGCTGCCGAAATGCGCGCTCGTCGAGGTCGAGGTCATTGCAAAAATCGGCTAAAACGCATACCGTTATACTATTTTTCCACCCACAGGGCGGATTTTTGAAAGGATAAAAACAATGTGTGCTAAAAATATCGATTGGTCTAATCTCGGCTTCGGCTATATGAAAACCGATTGGCGTTACGTTGCAAATTACAAGGACGGCAAATGGGATGAGGGCACCCTCAGCGAGGACGGCACCATCACCATGAGCGAGTGCGCAGGCGTGCTGCAGTATGCGCAGACCTGCTTTGAGGGTCTGAAGGCGTACACCACAAAGGACGGCAAGATCGTGTGCTTCCGCCCCGACCTGAACGCACAGCGTATGATCGACTCCTGCGAGAGACTGAAGATGCCCACCTTCCCCGAGGAGCGCTTCATCGAGGCGGTCCGCAAGGTCGTTGACGCGAACAGAGAGTGGGTTCCCCCTTACGGCTCGGGCGCTTCGCTTTACCTGCGCCCCTTTATGTTCGGCATCAACTCGGTCATCGGCGTTAAGCCCGCGACCGAGTACCAGTTCCGCATTTTCGCGACCCCTGTTGGCCCTTATTTCAAGGGCGGTGTGAAGCCTCTCACGGTCCGCATCAGCGATTTTGATCGCGCTGCTCCTCACGGCACGGGTCACGTCAAGGCGGGACTCAACTACGCGATGAGTCTTTACGCGATCGTGGATGCTCACGAGCAGGGCTTTGACGAGAACATCTATCCCGACTCCGCAACCCGTACCTATATCGAGGAAACGGGCGGCGCAAACATCATTTTCGTGACCAAGGACGGCACCGTGGTAACGCCCAAATCCGATACCATTCTGCCCTCTATCACCCGTCGCTCGCTGATGTACGTGGCAGAGCATATCCTCGGCATGAAGGTCGAGGAGCGCAAGGTGCGCGTTGACGAGCTTTCCGACTTCGTCGAGTGCGGACTCTGCGGCACCGCAGCCGTGATCTCGCCCGTTGGCAAGATCGTTGACCACGGCAAGGAGATCGTCTACGGTATGGACGATATGGGCCCCGTCACCAAGAAGCTGTACGACGCACTGCGCGGCATTCAGCTTGGCACGATGGAAGCACCCGAGGGCTGGATCCTCGAGATCTGATTTGATACTGCTTTAACCGCTCGCGCCCCTTTGGCAACAGCCGAAGGGGCGTTGGCTTTTGCTTGTCAAAATGCTTTCTGCTGCCAAAAACGGCGCTTCTTATCAACAAAATTGATAAATTTCTATTTATTTATAAAAAGCCCTTGACTTTATCGCTTTAACGTGGTAAAATGGTGAAGAATTTTAGTGAAGGTGGTTGCCAAAATGGATGCATTACATACACCCGAGGTCAAGCGTTTTTACCGTTCGATCCTCGATCTGAAAACTGAACAGGACTGCGCGAGCTTTTTTGAGGATATCTGCACGATCAAGGAGTTGCAGGATATCGCGCAACGTCTGGAGGTCGCCTTTATGCTGCACGAGGGCAAAAACTATCAGGAGATCTCGCTACTCACGGGCGCTTCCACCGCGACGATCAGCCGCGTGAAAAAGTGCTTGGTCTACGGCAGTGGCGGCTACCGCAACGCGGTCGATCGTGCGATGGAAAGGGGAGAGATCAAGTGAGCATTGAAGAATCGGTGCTGAAAAACGACGAGCGTATTCTGTTTCGTCTGCGCGCGCTTTACCGCGCACACGGATATACGCAATATAAAATGAGCAAGTTTGAGGAATATGACCTCTACGCCCGAAACAAGGATTTCCTGATTTCGGATAACGTGATCACCTTTACCGACACCAACGGTAAGTTGATGGCACTCAAGCCCGACGTGACACTGTCCATCATTAAGAACAGCAAGGACGGGGCAGGGGTGCGCAAGGTCTACTATAGCGAAAACGTCTACCGTGTGTCGGGGAACAGCCGCGCATACCGCGAAATTATGCAAACAGGTCTTGAATGTGTGGGTGAGATCGACGATTACGCCATCACCGAGGTGCTGATGCTGGCGGCAAACAGCCTTGCGCGCATTTCCTCTGACTACGTGCTTGATATTTCTCACCTCGACATCGTTGCTGCCGTCATCGACGATCTGAACGTGGACGGCGAAACGCGCAAGGCTTTGCTTGCCGCAGTGGGCGAAAAAAACCTGCACGGTATCGCGGAATTGACACAAAAAGCAGGTGTCGCCACCGAAAAAGCAGAGGTGTTGCGCCGCCTTGTGATGCTGCAGGGCAGCCCCGAGCGCGTCTTGCCGACCTTGAAGGAGCTATTGCAGGGAAGCAAGGCGCTTGATGCCCTTGATCGCCTTTCCCGCATCATTTCGACCTTGTGCGCAAGCGGTTGCGGTGAAAAGCTGCGCATCGACTTTTCGGTCATCAACGATATGAATTACTATAACGGTATCGTGTTCAAAGGCTTTGTCAACGGTGTGCCCACGGGTGTGCTGTCGGGCGGTCAGTACGATCGCCTGATGCGAAAAATGGGCAAAAGATCGGATGCGATCGGCTTTGCTGTGTATCTGGATCAGTTGGAGCGCCTCTATGAGGACGGTGTGAGATTTGACGTGGATGCGGTGCTGCTTTACGACAAGGAGACCGATCTTGGCGCTTTGATGAAAGCGGTCGAAACGCTGACCGCGGCAGGGGAAAGTGTTACCGCGCAACGCGAGATCCCCGAAAAATTGAGATATAAGAAGCTATTGCAGCTCACCGAAAGTGGGGTGAAGATCCTTGAAGAAAATGCTTAATGTGGCACTGCCAAAGGGCAGACTTGGCGAAAAGGTCTACGCTATGTTCGAGGCGGCAGGATTTGAATGCCCCTCTATCAAGGAAAACAACCGCAAGCTGATTTTTGAAAATAAAGAAGCGGGTGTGCGTTACTTCTGGGTCAAGCCCTCGGACGTTGCCATTTACGTCGAGCGCGGCGCCGCCGATATCGGTGTGGCGGGCAAGGATATTTTGCTTGAGTATGAGCCCGACGTGTATGAGCTTTTTGACCTTGACATCGGCAAGTGCCGAATGGCAGTGGCGGCAAAGAACGATTTTCACGATGACCCCCAAAAAACGCTACGTGTGGCGACTAAATTCTCAAATATCGCAAGAAATTACTACACCTCGCTTGGTCGCGACATCGATATCATCCACTTGAACGGCTCGATCGAGATCGCGCCGATCCTGGGGCTTTCCGATGTGATCGTGGATATCGTTGAAACGGGCACGACTCTGAAGGAAAATAACCTTTCCGTGCAGGAGACCATCGTGCCGATCAGCGCAAGACTGATCGCCAACAAAACAAGCTATAAATTCAAAAGTGAACCCATCGAAGCCATTTTGCAAAGCCTTGCAAGTATGGCAAAGGAGCAGAAATGATTAAAATTCTCAAATACGGCCAGGTGAAAAACAGCGAGATCTTCAGCCGCGTCGTGCCCACCGTCAACGTGGAGGCGATCGTTGCCGACATCATTGCGAACGTGCGCGCAAACGGCGACAAGGCGCTGTTTGAATACTGCGAAAAATTTGATAAGGTGAAGCTCGATCGCCTTGCGGTGAGCGAGGCTGAGATCGATGCGGCATTCGCCGCAGTTCCGGCAGACTTTTTGCGCATTTTGCGTGAGGCGGCAGAGAACATCCGCCACTTCCACGAAAAGCAAAAGCGCAACGGCTTTATGATCAATGACCGAGGTGGCGTTGTGATGGGGCAAAAAGTCACTCCCGTTGACCGTGCGGGACTTTACGTTCCGGGCGGCACAGCGGCGTATCCTTCTACCGTTTTGATGGATGCCATCCCCGCCAAGATCGCAGGTGTCGAGCAGGTCGTGATGGTCACACCCCCTGGCAAGGATGGCAAGATCCCCGACGTCATTCTGGCAGCCGCACGGATCGCGGGCGTTGACCGCATCTTCAAGCTGGGCGGCGCGCAGGCGGTGGCAGCCCTTGCCTACGGCACCGAAAGCGTGCCCAAGGTCGACAAGATCGTCGGCCCCGGCAACGCCTTTGTGGCAGAGGCAAAAAAGCAGGTTTTCGGCACCGTTTCCATTGATATGATCGCAGGCCCCAGCGAAATTCTGGTGCTTGCGGACGCAACGGCAAACCCCCGTCACGTGGCGGCGGATCTTCTTTCCCAAGCCGAGCACGATAAGCTTGCAAGCGCTGTTTTGGTGACCGATTCCGAAGCGCTCGCAACTGCAGTTCAGGCCGAGATCGAGCGCCAGCTCCCCCTGCTTTCGCGTGAGGAAATTGCGCGCACGTCTATCGATAACAACGGCAAGATCATTGTTGCTCCCGATCTTTTGAAGGGCATTGAGATCTCCAACGAGATCGCGCCCGAGCATCTGGAGCTTTGCGTTGACAATCCCTTTGACTATTTGGATCAGATCCGCCACGCGGGCTCGATCTTTATGGGTAAGAATTGCCCCGAAGCACTTGGTGACTATATGGCAGGCCCCAATCACACGTTGCCCACGGGCGGCACGGCGAAATTCTCAAGTCCTTTGTCGGTAGACGATTTCGTCAAAAAGACACAGTACACCTATTTCACCCGTGACGCGCTTGCAAAAATCGCTAACGATGTGTCGTATTTTGCGACAAAAGAAGGGTTGACGGCTCACGCGAAGAGCGCCACCGTACGCTTCGAGGAGGAAAAATGAGCAGATTTTTTAGTGAAAAATTCGCCAACCTTTCCCCCTACACACCGGGCGAGCAGCCCCGTGAGCGACGTTATGTCAAGCTGAACACCAACGAGTCTCCTTTTCCGCCCTCGCCCCGCGCGATCGCCGCGGCGGCAAAGGCGGCAGAGAGCTTGCAGCTCTACTGCGACCCGAGCGCGAAGCTGCTTTCCGAAAAAGTGGCAGAACGGTATGAGATTTCACCCGATGAGGTGATCCTCACCAACGGCTCGGATGAGGTTTTGAACTTCGCCTTTATGGCATATTGCGACAAGGATCATCCCGCAGCCTTTGCAGACATCACCTATGGCTTTTATAAGGTGTTCGCGGCGTTGCACAATATCCCCTACGTGCAGATCCCTCTGCGTGAGGATTTTTCGATCTGTGTCGATGATTACATCGGCATCCACAAAACCATCTTCATCGCCAACCCCAACGCCCCTACGGGCAAGATCTTACCTCCTTGTGAGATCGAAAAGATCCTTGTGAGCAACCCCGACAACGTGGTCGTTGTGGACGAGGCGTATATTGACTTTGGTGGTGAGAGCTGTGTGCCGCTTGTGCACAAGTATGAAAATCTGCTTGTGACGCAGACCTTTTCCAAATCCCGCTCTATGGCGGGCGCGCGCCTTGGCTTTGGCATCGGATGCAAAAAGCTGATCGCCGATCTGCACACCATCCGCTTTTCCACGAACCCCTATAACGTCAACAGTATGACGATGGCGGCGGGTATCGGCGTGATGGAGGATGAGGACTATACGAAGAAAAACTGCCAAACGGTATGCGAAAACCGTCACTATTTGGTGCAGGAGCTGCAAAAAATGGGCTTTTGTATGACCGACTCGATGGCAAACTTTGTGTTTGCAAAGCACGAGACGATCGACGGCGGCGTGCTGTATGCAAAGCTCAAGGAAAAGGGCGTTCTTGTCCGCCACTTTGAGCAGCCGCGCATCAAGGATTACAACCGTATCACCGTCGGCACGCGCGAGGAGATCGACACCTTGCTGCGTGCCACACAAGAAATATTGGAGGAAACGAAATGAGAACAGCGGAAATCGTACGCGATACTGCCGAGACCAAGATCACGTTAAAGCTGGATCTTGATGGCAAGGGGTGCGCAAAAATCGACACCGGTTGCGGATTTCTTGACCATATGCTGACTTTGTTTGCGGGACACGGCAGATTTGATCTGACTGTTTGCTGCAAGGGTGACACCAACGTGGATGACCATCACACCGTCGAGGATATCGGCATTGCCCTCGGTCAGGCGGTGGCAAACGCCATTGGCGACAAGAAGGGCATCACGCGCTATGGCAGTATGATCTTGCCGATGGACGAGGCGCTTGTCATGTGCGCGCTCGATCTTTCGGGTAGAGGCGGTTACTATGGCGAGCTGGAGATCCCCACTGAAAAGGTCGGCACGTTTGATACCGAGCTTGTTGATGAATTTTTCATCGCCTTTGCGCGCAATGCCGCGGTAACTCTGCACTTCGTGCAGTTTGCGGGCAACAACTCTCACCACATCATTGAGGGCGCGTTTAAGGCATTCGGCAGAGCATTGAAGGCGGCGGTCAAGATCGACCCCGACTGCGTGGGTCAGATCCCCTCCACGAAAGGAGTCCTTTGATGGTCGCCATTGTGGATTACGGCGTGGGAAATCTGTTCTCACTGCGTTCCTCCTTTTTGTCTGTCGGCGCCAAAACGGTCGTGACCTCCGATCCTGCGGTGTTGCGCGATGCCGATCGCATCGTGTTGCCGGGCGTAGGCGCCTTTGGCGATGCGGCAAAAAAGCTGCGCGACTCGGGACTTGCCGACGTTGTGGTCGAGGAAGCTCGCAAGGGCAAGCCCCTGCTTGGCATTTGTCTTGGTATGCAGCTTTTGTTTGATAAGAGCTTTGAGTACGGCGAGCACGAGGGGCTGGGACTGATCAAGGGCGAGATCCGCCCGATCGCCGAGGTGATCCCTCAAAGTTTTAAAATCCCGCACATCGGCTGGAACGCGTTGCATTTCAACGGCAAAAAAAGCCCTCTGTTTCGCTACATCAGCGAGGGCGATTTCGTCTATTTTGTCCATTCCTTTTATGGGGCGAGGTGTGAGGAGTCGGTCATCGCGACCGCCGAATACGGTGCGGAGCTGACCGCCGCCGTGGCGTGCGAAAACGTCTTTGGCTGTCAATTCCATCCCGAAAAAAGCGGCGAGGTCGGCATGAGGATTTTGCGCGCATTTTGCGAAAAGGAGGCATAACGGTGTTTATTTTTCCTGCAATTGACCTCTTTGAGGGCAAAGCGGTGCGCCTTTTTAAGGGCGACTATGCGCAAATGACGGTTTATAATGAGGATCCCGTCAGCGTGGCAAAGGATTTTGCGGCGGCGGGAGCTACCCATCTCCACGTTGTGGATCTGGAGGGGGCGCGCAGCGGCGAAACCCCAAATCTTGATACCGTTGCGGCACTTGCGGCAAGCTCGGGGCTCTTCACCGAGGTGGGCGGCGGCATCCGCAGCATGGAGGTTGTCGAGCGTTATCTCGGTGCGGGCGTGCATCGTGTGATCCTCGGCACGGCTGCTGTGAACGACGAAGCGTTTTTGAAGGAAGCACTCGCGCGCTACGGTGATAAGATCGCCGTTGGCGTTGACATCAAGGATGGCTTTGTCGCCATCAAGGGTTGGACTGAGAAGTCAAGCCTTGACGCGCTTGCGTTTTGCGAGAAAATGGAAAAAATGGGTGTCAAAACCATTATTTGTACCGATATTTCCAAGGACGGCGCAATGAAGGGTGCCAATCACGAGCTTTACCGCATACTCTCTGAGCGCTTCGGCGTTCAGATCATCGCCTCGGGCGGTGTTTCGAGCATAGAGGACGTGAAAAAGCTTGCCGCACTCAACATTTACGGCGCCATCATTGGCAAAGCGTATTACACGGGCGCCATTTCCTTAAAGGAAGCGATCGAGGTGGCGAAATGATTACAAAACGCATTATTCCTTGCCTTGACGTGAAAAACGGACGCGTTGTCAAGGGTGTGAACTTTGAGGGGCTGAATGACGTTTCCTCGCCCGTGGAGCTGGCACGCTATTACAGTGAAAACGGGGCTGACGAGCTTGTTTTTTATGATATTACCGCCTCTTTCGAGGGGCGTGCACTCTTTACGGATATTCTGCGCGAGGTCGCGTCTACCATTTTTATTCCGCTGACGGTAGGCGGCGGCATCAATACGCTGGAGGATTTTGACCGCGTGCTCAAATGCGGTGCGGATAAGGTCAGCGTCAA
>JAGALS010000091.1 GCA_017625065.1 Clostridia bacterium
CGAAGAAAGACACACTTCAAGTATAGGGAAGTTTTGTCGCTCCTCGGCAGGAGAGCTGCGCGAACGCCGCCTTTACGGGAACCTGCTGTCTTTGGATAACGGTGGTATTATACCACGGCAAAAAGGGTTTGTCAAGCCCTTTTTCAAAAAAAATTGATATGTTTGAAAAAATGTGCATGAAATTCTAAGAAAAACCGCTTCTGCCATCCTTTTTTTGGATAGCAAAAGCGGTGTTTTCTTATTTTTCTTCCTGTATTCCGTCTCTTAATCTGATAGCGACATCGGGGCGGTTCGTTATAACGCCGTCAACGCCATGACTGAGCGCAACGGCGATCTTTTCCTCGCTGTTGGCGACCCATGCGTGAACGCGAAGGCCGCTTTTATGGCAGGTCTCAACAAATCCGTCGTTGTAAGGCGCTTGACCGTGCCTTGGGTGGATCACGTTTGTTTGCAGGTGGACACAGTGCTGTATCGGATCGGAAAAATCGCAGCTCAGGACCAATGGGGCGACGTGGGCATTGGGGTCAAGTGTCTTTATGCGCCGCAGCTGATATTGATCCGCGGAAGAATAGAGGGTCCTTTCTTGCATATTGTGGCGTTTTGCGACCTCAATGCATTTGTTTACAATATTTGGATCATAGCTTCTGCTTTCGGCACGCGGATCGTAAGATTTCAGCTCCACGTTTACAAGCATATTGGTGGTAGCAAGAAAATCATATGCCTCATCCAGCGTGGGGATCTTGATCCCTTTTCGCTGACCCTTGTAGAATTGATATCCGAAATCGAAGATCTTCAGCTCCTCAAGCGTGTAGTCAAGGATCAAGCCCTGACCGTTTGAAACGGAGTTGATCAGCGGGGTGTCCGATGTTACGACCTCGCCGTCGGCGGTCAAAACGACATTAAGCGTTATGGCATCTGCCCCCATTTTGTGCGCCAAGTCAAATGCTTCTATGGTGTTTTCGGGCGCATAGGCGCTTGCGCCTCGGTATGCGAAAACAAGCACTTTATCTGCAAGCGTTTTCATGGTTTGCTCCTTATCTCATCCCTTATTTTAATAGCAATATCGGGGTAGTTGGTGATAATGCCGTCCACGCCTTGGTTCAGTGAAAATCTGATATGTTCTTCGCTGTTTGTTGTCCATGTATGAACGCGAATGCCGCTTTCATGGCAGTTCTCTATATAGCCGTCAGCGTATCTTAGCTGCGTGTATAGCGGGTGTATCGCCCGCGCTCCTAAACCGGCGCAATATTGTGCGGGATCAAGAGGAGAGACGTGCATGATCAGGGGGGCGACAAGGGTGCTTGGATCGAATTCATGCATACGTCGTACCTGGTAATGATCAAAGGAGGAATAAATGATCCTTTCCTGCATGTTGTGCTGCGCGGCTATTTTGTGACACGCGCTGATGATCTTTTGATCGCCGATCTTCATTTCAACGTTTACGATCATGTTGGTGGTAGAGATAAAGTCGTAAACCTCGTTCAGCGTGGGGATCTTGATCCCTTTTCGCTGTCCCTTGTAGAATTGGTATCCAAAATCAAACGCTTTTAGCTCTGCAAGCGTGTATTCGGAAACAAAACCTTGCGCATTTGAAACCGCATTTATTTTGGGGTCGTGAATGACTACGACCTCACCGTCAGCGGTTAAGTAGGCATCAAGCTCTACGCCGTCTGCCCCCATTTTGTGCGCCAATTCAAATGCTTCCATGGTGTTGTCGGGTGCATACCCGCTTGCTCCTCTGTGGGCAAGGATCAGCGCTTTGTCAATCAGTGGCTTCATGGTCTTTCCCCCTAAACTATTAAAATTATGCTGTTGTTCAATATCTTTGAAGTCTGCTTACGGCACGTCTTTTTTGCTTGTGTCAGCATCGGGAGCTTTGGCAAGCAGTGCAAGGTCGCTCACGGCACGGCTACCGACGTACAGTGCAAGACCTGTAACGAGCAGATCGATCACGAAATACAGGGGATCGGTGTAAATGCGTGCCGCAAAGGCGATGAGGTCGGAAGCACCGATCACCGTGCACAGGAAAAAACAGATCGCGGACGTGACCAAAAGGGCACACGGCATCGGGCGGCCGATCAGGGCGCGGAGCTCATAAAGCATAAAGAGCATGACCGAGAGCAGACAAAGGTGCAGCGCGACCTTGTGCGGTGCGTTCATTGGCGTGTATCGGTCGAAATACGTAATGGAAAGCAAAAGCGCCGAAGCGAAGATCACGCCGAAGCCGTAAGCGGGCGCTTTGTCAGCTTTGCCAAGAAACTGTAAAACGAAGTAGGCAGCTCCGACGGCAAGGCAGATCGCCGCCAGCACGGTCAGCAGAGCGGGGCAGGGAAGTGATGATACCTTCGTCAGCAAAAAAACGGCTGCCGCGGCAAACAGCAAGGCGCACAGTCCCGCCCCGACCGATCCGACCTTGGAAAGCGGCGCGCGGTCTGTGGGCAGCTCGCCTCGGCGAAGCGAGAAAAGCGGGGCGAAGGCGGCGGCTGCGCCGAAGGTTTCGATCACGTAGAGCAAATAGACCAGGGAACGGCGAGAGGCGATGTTGGTCGTGAAATAACCGATCTCGGCGTCAAAAGCAAGGAAAAGGGCGAGGGTGCGCAAAAGGAATGCGAGCAGCGTGAGCGCACCGATGCCGATCAAGCACAGGCGCAAGCGGGAAAAGAGGGGCTTTGTATCCATAAAAAGGCCTCCTTTTTATGATGATACGACTAGTATAACGGATAAATGTGAACAAAATGTATACAAAAAGGTGGTATTTCAAATTTTTTCTAAAAGTTGGTTTGTTGGCTAGAATGCACGCAAAAAGAGCCACACGGCGCAGTGTGCGACTGAATTTTAAGAAAAAACACTTGATTTTTACCTCAAAAACCGTGTCGAGCCCAAAAATGTTCCTCAAAAATGAGTTGGAGGGCGGAAAACGAGCGTAAAAAGCCCTGCTTTTGTGCAATATGCTATTTCAATGGGCAAAAAAAGAAAGAAGTTCTACGAAATGCACAATAAAAAAATATTGCAATTGCAACCAAAATATGATATAATACACAAGTCTGATATGCGATGAAGCGAGAGATTGCCGCCGACGGGCGGGTAACTTTCGTGGAGTATGTCCGTTCAATCGGGCGGAAGAGTGCGTTCAG
>JAGALS010000092.1 GCA_017625065.1 Clostridia bacterium
AAAGCTATTGTATATCCTTTATAGATCCCTTCGTCACTATCGTTCCTCGGTTTTGCTTGTTCGGGCAAGCCCTCAACTCGCAAAACTTCGACTCCACAGCACTCGCTTTCTGCGAGTGCGTGTTCCGCTCAGGATGACACACAAACCCGTAGGGACCGGCGTCCTCGTAAGGAGCGAAGCGACGGAATAGCGAGCCTGTGAGCGTCCGGTCCGTGCTCAGGATGACACATAGCCGCAGGATGACACGTAGCCATGGGATAGCGCACAAACCAATTCTTGTGCGAAAGTTTTTGGGAAGGGGTGCGGGGAAAGCCCTTTTGGCAAAAGGGTTTCCTCGCAAATCCCCAACCCTCAAATAGGCTTTGCGTTTCTTGCGTAGTTGGGAAGCAGGATGGGGGACTTGAGGTCGGTCTTGATGCCCGCTGCCTTTTGCTCGGCGGCGAAGTCCTTGATATGGGAGAGGGTAGGCTTGCCGAGCGTGACGTCCTTTGCGGCCTTTGCGGCGTTGATGCCCGCATTACGGCCAAAGACGATGATATCAAGCAGCGAGTTGCCCATCAGACGGTTCTCGCCGTGGATGCCGCCGACTGCCTCGCCCGCGACGAACAGGTTCTCGATATCGGACATACCATTCGCGCCGATCTTGATGCCGCCGTTCTGGTAGTGCAACGTGGGGTAAATGAGGATGGGCTGCTTGCGCATATCGATGCCGTACTTGAGGTACATACGCATCATAGCGGGGATGCGCTTCTCGATCGTGCCCTCGCCGTGGAGCTTTTCGATCATCGGGGAGTCGAGCCAGATGCCGAAGCCGCCGTCGGGGGTGGCAACGCCCTTGCCGCGCTCCTTGCATTCACGAATGATGGATGCGGCGGAAACGTCACGCGTTTCCAGCGGATTCATGAACGCCTCGCCCTCGGCGTTGATCAGCTGTGCGCCGATCGAACGCACCTTCTCGGTCACAAGCGCGCCGAAGATCTGGGAGGGGTAGGCCACGCCCGTGGGGTGGTACTGCAGCGTGTACGCGTAAATGAGGGGTGCGCCCGCACGGTAGGCAAGCACCAGACCGTCGGCAGTCGCGCCGTAGTGGTTCGAGGTGGGGAAGCCCTGATAGTGCATACGTCCGGCACCGCCCGTTGCGATGATGACGGTCTTGGCGCGCGCGACAAGCAGCTCGCCGGTTTCCATATTCATCAGCACAGCGCCCGTTGCGCGGCCCTTGTCGTCCTTGATCAGCTCGATGGCGGAGGTGAAGTCCACCACGGGGATCTGACGGTTCTGCACCTCGTCACGAAGCACGCGCATGATCTCTGCGCCCGAATAGTCCTTGCAGGCGTGCATGCGCTTGCGCGAGGTGCCGCCGCCGTGGGTGGTGACCATCGTGCCGTCCTGCTCCTTGTCGAACATAACGCCAAGGTCACAGAGCCACTTGATGCATTCGGGGCCGTCGTGAACGAGCTTGTAAACAAGCTCGGGGATGTTTTTGAAGTGACCGCCGCCCATCACGTCCAGATAGTGCTGCGCGGGGGAGTCGTTCGGCTTATCAGCCGCCTGGATACCGCCCTCTGCCATCATAGTGTTGGCATCGCCGTGGCGGAGCTTGGTCACGATCATGACCTTTGCGCCGTTCTCGTGCGCCATGATCGCTGCGGCAGAGCCCGCACCGCCGCCGCCGATGATCAGCACGTCGGTTTCGTAGTCTGCTTTTTTCAGGTCCACGTCAGAGGGCTTGATGCGGCTGTTTGCCTGCAGAATGTCGGCAAGCTCCAGCGGCACCTTCTCGCCCTTGTTGGGGCCGATCGCAAGCTCTGCGAATTGAGATTTGATGTGGTCGGGGTGGAAGGCTGCAAGAACGTTTTCCTTCTCCTCTGCGGTCATACGGCGGGGGTTCTCGCCTGCCATGACCTTGGCAAGGCGCGCGTCACGCGTCGCCTCGACCTTCTTGATAGATTCGAGCATTTCGGGTGTATACATCTTTGCGCCTCCTTATTTCTCGAAATCGCGGTTGTTGTACATCTCTTTGAGCTCAGCCACAGACTTGCTCATGATGTCCTTCAGTGCCGCTTCGCAGTCGCCGCGCAGGATCTCTGCCACGCGATCGTTCAAGTGTCCTGTTTCGGGGGCAAGGTACTTGCCCGTCAGGCGTCTTGCAAGCATACCGACCTGGGGATGGGTGATGCCCGCAGGGCAACGCGAGGAGCAAACGCCGCACATCACGCAGTCAAAGCTCTCCTCAGCGCACTTTTCGTACTCGCCGCGCTGTGCGTAGGCGATGTACTGCATCACGTTCAGCCCTTGCGTGCAGGCCTTGGTGCAGGCGTTGCAGCCGACGCACGCGTAGATCTCGGGGTAAAGCTGCATCATGATCTGCTCGGTGGGCTTTACGTTTTCAATGTCGTAGGGCTGCTTTACAAGCGGGAAGAAGGGCAGGGTCGCGATATACATATTGTCCTGCACCTGCGTCTGGCAGGCAAGGCAGGTCTTGAGCTCGGTGTCGCCCTTGATGCGGTAAATGGTCGCGCAAGCGCCGCAGAAGCCGCAACGGCATCCGACGCCGCGAACCAGCTGATAGCCCGCGTACTCCATCGCGCCCATAATGGTCAGGCTGGAGGGGACCTCATACTTTTTGCCGTAGAGGTAAATATTGATCATATTACTCATTGCGATTATTCTCTCCTATCAGTATTCATCGGGCAGCTCATCCAGCTCGTCAAAGCGGAACACGGGGCCGTCCTTGCACACGTACTTGTTGCCGATATTGCATCTGCCGCATTTGCCGATGCCGCACTTCATGCGAAGCTCCATCGTGGTGAAGATCTGCGTCTTGTCAAAGCCCGCATTCGTGAGATTTGGCAGCGAGAACTTGATCATGATGGGGGGGCCGCACACCAGCGCGCAGGTGTTGACGGCAGAAAGGTTCAGCTCGGCGATGTAGTTGGGCACAAAGCCAACGTGACCGTCCCAGCCCTCTTGCTCGCGGTCGATGGTGAGATGCACGTGGAAATCGGGGGTGTTCATCCACTCGGAAACGATCTCGTCATAGCCGACCAGATCCTCCTTGGAGCGAGAGCCGTAGATGATGTCCACGCGGCCGTATTTGTCGCGGTTGTCGCGCACGTAGTTGATGACCGAGCGCAGAGGTGCTAAGCCGATACCGCCCGCCACGAACACAAGGTTCTTGCCCGCAAGCGCATCATCCACGGGGAAGGGTCTGCCGTAAGGGCCGCGCACGGTGATCATCTGTCCCTCGTCCATCGCGTGGAGCCAATCCGTGAGGCACCCGCACTTTTTGATGCTGAATTCCATAAAGTCCTTGTTGGTGGGGGAGGAGGTGATCGAGATCATCGCCTCGCTGATGCCGGGCACGGAGAGCATAGCGCATTGCCCCGGCTCGTGCTCGAAGAGCTTGCCGCCGTTCGGCGCCTCCACACGGAAGGTCTTTACGTCGGGGGTCTGCTCGGTGATCTTTGTCACAATACCCGCATAAGGGATCAAGGTTTCTTCCATTACTGATTGCCTCCCTTCGCAAGAGTCTTCATGACCTTCACGATGTTCATCGAGATGGGGCAGCTTGCAAGGCATCTGCCACATCCCACGCACCCGAAGATGCCGTCGTTGTTGTCGGGGAAGTAGACCAGCTTGTGCATAAAGCGCTGACGGAAGCGCTCCAGCTGAGAAACACGGGGGTTGCCGTGTGCCATTTTGGTGAAATCGGAGTACATGCAGCTATCCCAGCAGCGGAAGCGCTGAATACCGTGGCCCGTGTCGAAGTCACGGATGTCGTAGCACTGACAGGTGGGGCACACGAAGGTGCAGGTGCCGCAGCCGATGCAGCTCTCGGAAAGGGCTGCCCATTCGGGGCGGTCGAACAGCTCCTTGGTAAGCCCTTCGCCAACGCCATCGGTGGTGAGGTTGGCAAGAGGCAACTTTGCCATAATGGCACGGAGCTTTTCCTGCTCTTTCTTTACAGCCGCGTCGTCCGTGTCGGTGAGAAGGTCAGCGACACACGCGAGCAGCGCCTCACCCTTTTCGGTGTTGGCGCGAAGGACGTAGCCGTCCTCGACCTTCCAGGCGGTCACGTCGCCAAGCGGGTTGCCCGCATCGATGCCGAACGCCCCACAGAAGCAGGTCTCGGCAGGGCGGTTGCACGCGAGGGTCACGACCGTGCCGTGCTCGCGGCGGTTTTTGTAGTAGCTGTCAACGGGATCGACCAGGTACACGCGGTCAAGGATATCGAAGCTTGCGGCGTCGCAGGCGCGCACGCCGAAGATCACGAAGTCCTCGCATTCCTCACGGGTGTCGATGACGTCGATCTTCTTGCCCTCCATCTTGAATTCCATCAGGTTTTCGGTCTGGGGGAAGAAAAAGTCCTTGGCGGAGCGCGCGGTGTTCAGCGCGGAGCTATACACCGTGCCATCCTGCCATTTTTTGTACTCTGCCTTGCCGACGGAATTGTCAACGGGCAGGTAAAGCGCTTGCTTTGCGGCGATCGCTGCAAAAAAGGCGTTCAGATTTGTTAATTTCTTCATCTTAGCCCCTCCTCTCACGCTTCACGGTCGCCCGTCCGGAAAGTACCAAGAGGCGGCTTCGCGTTGGGGTCCTCGCCTGCCTGATACTCGCCGTAAAACTCGTTCATATCCTTGATGAACTTGCGGTTGAGCAGGTGCAGCGGGATGTTCTGGGGGCAAACGCGCGAGCATTCGCCGCAGTCGGTGCATCGACCCGCCACGTGGAAGGCGCGGATGATGTGGAACATATTTTCCTCAAAGGAGTTGACTGCCGCCTTTTGCGCGATGCCCGAATTGGGGTTATCGAACACGCAATGCTCGCAGGTGCAAGCGGGGCAGACGTTGCGGCAGGCGTTGCAGCGGATGCAGCGCGAAAGCTCGCCGCGCCAGAAGGCAAAGCGCTCGTCGGGGGTCATTGCCTCCAGCTTTTCGACCATATCGAAGCGGTTGCAGTCGTCCACGACCTCGCCGTCCTCGCCGATCAGCTCGTCATATACGACGTGTTTTTTGCTCTTGCACGACAGGCACCGCTCCGCCATGGCATCAGCCATCTTGACTTCCTTGTTGCCGTAGATCGTTTCCACGGTGTAAATGCCGTTCTTTGCGATAATGCCCGTGATGCCCGAAAGGCCCATCGCCTTCAGCTTTTCGACGTCGACCTTGCCGAAGCACTCGATGCCGATGACGTAAACGTTTTCGCGGATCACGCGGTGCTCGGCGATCAGCTGATTGAAGCTGTAGGTATCGCAGGGCTTGAGGAAGACAAGGATCTTGCCCTCCTTGCGGCTTTCCTTGATGAGGTATTTCGAAAGGTTTGCGCCGCAGAAATCATTGTAAACGAAATTGTTCTGAAGCTCCTCGACGCTCTCAAAAACGGCGGGGGTCATATCGTAAGGGAACTCGCCCGCGCTCCAACCGAGCACACGGTTGACCGTGCCGTTTTCAAGAAGCTCTATGGCGCGTTTTTCCATCATTGCTTGCATCGCAGATCCTCCAATCTCTTGTTCTCGCCAAGGGCGGCGACCGTTGCGGTAAATTCGGTCATGGTCTTGGAGAACTTTGCGCCCTCCGCGGCGGAGATCCACTCAACGCGGGTGCGCTCGCGCTCAATGCCGAGGTAATCGAGCATCGAGAACAGCAGCGCCATACGGCGGCGCGTGAAGTAGTTACCGCTGGTATAGTGGCAG
>JAGALS010000093.1 GCA_017625065.1 Clostridia bacterium
CCCTCCACGGTCGTAATCGCCGCCGTGGGCGCGTAAGCAGGCGCCGCTGTGCGCGGCGTTGTCGCGCGCGCGGCGCTGTGCGGCAAAAGGCCGAGGCTGACCGCGATCGCGGTGTCGATCTCCCCCATCAGCTCCTCGTCCAAATGCCCCATCTTTTCCTTGAGTCTGCGCTTATCCAGGGTGCGGAGCTGCTCCAAAAGTACGACCGAATCTCTTGAGAGCCCTGCGCGCGCCGCATACACGTCAATGTGCGTTGGCAGCTTTGCCTTGCCCATACGGGACGTGATGGCGGCAGCGATGACCGTGGGACTATACTTGTTGCCAACGTCGTTTTGTATGATCAGCACGGGGCGCATACCCCCCTGCTCCGAGCCCACCACGGGGCTTAAGTCCGCATAATAAATATCTCCGCGCTTGACACCGACTACCATAGCTTCCTCCATGTCTTATGTTTGTTCTTATTTTCCGCCGAAAAATGCCATCTTAATCACCGGATATTTTTTCCTTTTGCTGTCAGTATATGCCAAAGTGGCGGAAGCTGTCGAAAAAAAGAGAGGGCTGTTTTTTGCGCGCGCGACTTGTATTTTTTGCTCACGTATGATATAATAGTATCTTGTATAAAAATCCTTGAATCGAAAGGAGACTGTCATGGACCGTATTTTTGGATTGGACCACCCCGCAAATGACACATCTCTCACCCATCTTTGCACCTTTCACGACCCCGTATCTCTCTCGATCGCCGAGGAGATCTTAAACGATGCCGAGCTGCCCTTTTTGAAAAAGGAACGCGGCAGCGGCGGCGCGGTGCGCCTGATCACGGGCTTTCAGTCCTTTGGCACCGATCTGTTCGTGCGCCCCGAGGATGCCGAAAAAGCGACCGAGCTGCTGATGCCGTTACTGACGGACGAAGGGGTCGCCGACACCGAGCAAGAGGAGCAATGATTATGAAGGAAATTTTACTTTGCAAATACGGCGAGATCGTACTCAAGGGTGGCAACCGCCGCTATTTTGAGGACACTCTGGTCAAGGAAATGCGATACCGTGCCGCGAATTTCGGCAATTTTCAGATCACCAACGTGCAAAGCACCATGACCATTGAGCCCGCGGATGACTTTGCCGATCTTGACGGTATGTTCGACGCGGCAAGACGTCTTTTCGGCATCGCCGCCGTGGGGCGCGCCGCCGTGGCGGAAAAGAATATGGACAGCATTCTGGAGATCGCCAAGGCGTATCTCCCCGCCTTCCTTGAAGGCAAAAAGACCTTCAAGGTGGAGGCAAAGCGCTCGGACAAGACCTTTCCGCTTTCCTCCCCCGAGATCTCGGCGACGGTGGGTGGGGCGATCCTGTCGGTCTGCCCTCGCTTGAGGGTGGACGTACATAACCCCGACATCACCCTGCGTGTCGAGGTGCGCGACCGCGCCGCCTACGTTCACGCGGGGCAGTTCAAGGGCGCGGGGGGACTCCCCGTCGGCACGAACGGCAAGGGACTGTTGCTGCTCTCGGGCGGCATCGACTCCCCCGTGGCGGGCTGGATGATGGCAAAGCGCGGTGTGCGCCTTGAGGCGGTCTATTTTGAATCGATGCCCTACACCAGCGAGCAGGCACGTCAGAAGGTGCTTGACCTCGCCGCGCTTGTGGCGCGCTGGTCGGGCAGCATTATGGTGCACGTCATATCGCTCACGCACATCCAGGAGGAGCTGGTGCGCAACTGTGAGGAGGAATACTTCACACTGCTGCTGCGCCGCTATATGATGCAGCTTGCCAATATGGTGGCGAAAAAGCAGGACTGCCAGGCACTGATCACGGGCGAGAGTCTGGGGCAGGTCGCCTCGCAAACGATGCACGCGCTGAACGTGACAAACGCGCTTGCCGAGTACCCCGTGTTCCGTCCCGTGATCGGTATGGACAAGGAGGAGATC
>JAGALS010000094.1 GCA_017625065.1 Clostridia bacterium
GCCTGCTTACGCGCCCACGGCGGCGATTACGACCGTGGAGGGAGCGAGCTTGCCGCAGCAAGCGGCGGCCGCCGTTGTCGAGGTGCCCGAAACGGTTGGATGAGAGGAAAATCGGGGGAAAAGCCAAGCGCTGATCCCCGATTTCTTATTTTTTCGAGGAATTTCGCAAAAAGACTTGATTTTTTGCGCGATTTTCGATAAAATAATGGTTGGTAAAAATATATCAATAAAAGGAGATTTGATCATGGCTCTTGTTACAACCAAGGAAATGTTCAAGAAGGCTTACGAGGGCGGCTACGCCATCGGTGCCTTCAACATCAACAACATGGAGATCATTCAGGCGATCACCGAGGCTGCCGCTGAGGCAAAGTCCCCCGTGATCCTGCAGGTGTCCGCAGGCGCGCGTAAGTATGCAAAGCACGAGTATCTGCTGGCACTCGCGCAGGCTGCTATCAAGGATAGCGGCGTTGACCTTGCGCTTCACCTTGACCACGGCGCAGACTTTGAGATCTGCAAGGCTTGCATCGACGGCGGCTTTACCTCCGTTATGATCGACGGTTCTCACCACGCATACGAGGATAACGTCGCGCTCACCCGCAAGGTCGTTGAGTACGCTCACGCACACGGCGTCGTCGTTGAGGGCGAGCTTGGCGTGCTTGCAGGCGTTGAGGATGACGTCGTTGCAGAGCATTCCTCTTACACCCGTCCCGAGGAGGTCGAGGATTTCGTCACTCGCACGGGCGTTGACTCGCTTGCTATTTCCATCGGTACCTCTCACGGTGCTTACAAGTTCACTGCAAAGCAGTGCACCCGTAACGCCGAGGGCATTTTGGTTCCGCCCCCTCTGCGCTTCGATATTCTGGAGGAGATCGCAAAGAGATTGCCTCAATTCCCCATCGTGCTTCACGGCGCATCCTCCGTGCCCCAGGAGTACGTCAAGGAGATCAACGCGCTCGGCGGTCAGCTTCCCGATGCTGTCGGTATCCCCGAGGAGCAGCTCCGCAAGGCGGCTACCATGGCAGTTTGTAAGATCAATATCGACTCCGATATCCGTCTTGCTATGACCGCAGGCATCCGCCGCGTGTTCAGCGAGAAGCCCGACGTATTCGATCCTCGCGGCTACCTGACCGTTGCACGTGACGAGGTCAAGAAGATGGTCAAGCACAAGATCGTCAACGTGCTGGGCTCCCAGAACACGCTTTGATCGTTTGCCGTACGCAGTTACTGGCATTGTGAGGAGCTGTCGCAATAAGGACAGTGTAAAAAAGGATGAAAATAGAAAAGGCTCCTGTCGTAAAACAAAGAAGCCTTTGGCTTCTTTTTGAAGAACGCTTTGCGTTCTTCGTGGAGCATGTCGCGAAGCGACTGAGGGATTGTCTTTATCTAAAAGTTGATTTGACAATCCCTCCGCCTCGCATTTGCTCGGCACCTCCCTTTGCACAAGGGAGGCTTTTTTTACAATTTCACTTTTAATGTAACAGCTTTTTTGTAAATGCAGAAGGGGAAAGTTATGATATACAAGGAAAACTATAACGTTCGCTGGCACGATACCGACGCGAACCGCGAGGTGCATCCAACGGGCATTCTGATGTTTATGCAGGAAACGGCAAACCGCCAATTTGAGGCGGCGGGCGAGCCGCTTGACCGCATCCGCGACGAGAAGGGCGTTGGGTTTATTTTGAGCCGTATCGTCATTGAAATGCGCGAGCCCATCCACGCCTATGAGGATATCACGGTTGAAACCTTTACCTGCGAGAGCAAGGGCTACACCTTTCCGCGCGGATTTGTGATCAGGCGCGAAGGCAAAGAGGTGGCGCGCGGTATGTCGCAGTGGGCGCTGATGCGCCTTGCCGATCGATCGCTTGTGAAGGTCAGTGATTTTCCGCTTTCCTTTGGGGATGAACCCGAGCTTGAAACAGAGATGCCGATCCGCTACCGATCCCCCCGCGATGCCGTGTGGGAGAGCGTCGGCGAGCGCCGCATCGCCTATTCGGATATCGACTACAATATGCATATGAATAACACCAAATACCCCGATATGGTATGCGATTTTCTACCCGATCCCGCGCATACGCGCGTGACGGACCTGTCGCTTTCCTACTGCCGTGAGGCGGCGTATGGCGACGTGCTGACAGTGGAGCGCGCCACGGGCGAGAATGGTATTTATTACATCCGCACCCGCAAGGGCGACACCGTCTGCCTTGAAGCAATGGTGAAAACAGAACAAATTTAAAAAACAGATAGGGCAGGGCTGTGCTGATAACACATCCCTGCCTTTGTATTATGTATCTCCATATATTGCTTCGATCAAATACTGCGTTGCGAATCGTATCCCTTTAATGAAGGCCATTCGTTCACAGATGTCACTAATCTCACTTAAACAATTATCATACGCTTTAAAAAATTCTTTTTGCTTGTCGGTTAAATGCTCATTCAGTATTTCTTCGTTCATAATAAGTTTTTGCAAAATTTCTTGTCCTTCGGTCGAGTTTTTTAAGAGATTTTCCATTTGATATGATTTCCACAGATCTTCTAATATTTTTTTCATGTTTCTCTCCTGTAAAAATAAGTTATCTTTATTATAGCCCGTATACGGACAATTGTCAATAGGAAGACATTGGTTTATAATAAAAATATCAAAGTAAGGAGAAAAAAGATGATCGTTTTTGATAAATTGTGGAAAACTATGAAAGAGCGAGGGGTTTCACAGTACAAACTTATCAATGAGTACAAAATAAGTTCGGGACAGCTCGATAGATTGCGCAAAAACGGAAATGTGAATATCTTTACGATTAATTCCTTATGCAAGATTTTAAATTGTAAGATTGAAGATATAGCGGAATACATTGAAGAAGATCAATGAAAAAGTAGTCATATTTTTTCTACGTGTTTAAAAATCCTCCCTGAGCAGGGAGGATTTTTATTGTAGTTTAAGTATGAATGGATGTCTAAGATAGTGAGGCGAAAGGTTTTAGCCAAAGGCTCCCTTGTGCAAAGGGAGCTGTCACCGAAGGTGACTGAGGGATTGCTTTCAGCACCCTTTCGCTTTTTACAATCCCTCCGTCTTGCTTTGCAAGCCACCTCCCTTTGCACAAGGGAGGCTTTTATGCATTAATGAAATTCGGTGCGTCTTAGGATATTGTCGGTACTATGCTTTGGAGATGCTTGTGCAATCGCTTCAAGAGGTTGCTATGACTGAAAATATAGCGAAGTGAAAAGCGGTAAGGAGCGCGGATCGCTTGCGGTGATGGTCACGCCGCCGACGGCATCTTTTGGAGCGAGCAGACCGTCTGCCGCAAGGCGGTGGGCAAGCTCCCTCGCGGTTCCCTTTGCTCCGTCAAAAAGCGGTATGTTGTGTCCAAACACCCGTCGGATCGAGGCGGCTGCAAAGGGGAAGTGTGTGCAACCAAGCACCACCGCGTCGGGGGGATCTTGTTTAAAAGGAGCAAGGAGTCCGTCAAGATAAGCATCCATTTCGGGGGAGTCGGCAAGCCCCGCCTCAACCAGCCGAACGATATTTGGTGCGGGAATTTTGATAACGGTCGCGTTTTTTGCGTGAATTTTTTGCAAATGACCGAATTTTTCCAGACGCAAGGTCGCGGCGGTGGCAAGCGCCAATATGACGGGATGTGCTTTGATCAAGGCGGCAGGGCGCAGTGCGGGCTCCATACCGATGATCGGCGTGTCGGGGTAAAGTGCGCGTAATTCATTTGCCGCCACAGCGGTCGCGGTGTTGCAGGCAAGCACCAACGCCTTGCAATCCTGCAAGAGCCGTGCCGCGTGTTCCAAAACAAGGCGGCGGATGTCCGCCGTGGGGCGCTCACCGTACGGCGCGTTTGCCGCATCGCCAAAAAAAGTAAGCTGCTCCGACGGGAGCAGCTTTTTGACTTCTCGCAAAACGCCGATGCCCCCTACGCCCGAATCAAACAGGGCGATGGGGGCGGCATTATTATGTGTGTGCGGCTTCAACTTTCAAAGCGCTACGCGCAGGGCAAAAATGCGGTTTTCTCATACCGTTTCCCCCTATTCTTGTAAAATAAATGTCGAATGGTGTGCTTTTTTAAGGATCAATTTGCGCCGATCAGCGCGTAAAGCACGGTGCGGATCTCGTCAAGGCTTTCGGCGTGTGTCAGCGCCTCCCTTGCGGCTGCGGCACCGCGCAAGCCCTTACAATACCATAGCATATGCTTGCGCGCCTCGGCAAGTCCCATTCGCTCGCCCTTTCTTTTCACCATATCGGCGGCGTGGAAGAGCGCTGTATCAATGCGTTCCTTGTCGGTCGGCGGTGTATAGGGCTTACCCTCGTCCATCGCGATGATTTCGGAAAAAAGAAAGGGATTGCCCATCGCGCCTCTCGCGATCATCACACCGTCGCATTCTGTTTCCTCTCGCATGCGGCGCACGTCCGCGGCGCAGAACAGATCGCCGTTGCCGATAACGGGGATACAAACGGCGCGCTTGACCGCGGCAATGACACGATTATCGCTTGACGGTGCGTAAAATTGCTGACGTGTGCGCCCGTGCACGGTAATGAGATCGGCGCCCGCCGCCTCGAGTCGCTTTGCAAATTCGGGGGCGTTTTTGCTGTTTTCATCCCACCCCGCGCGGATCTTTGCGGTCACGGGCAGCTTCACCGCATCCTTCACGGCGCGCACGATCGCGGCGGCGCGCTCGGGATCGCGCATCAGGGCGCTACCCTCGTTATTGCCGACTACCTTATGCACGGGACAGCCCATATTGATGTCAATGGCGGCAGGGGAGCATTCGCTTTTCGCGCCGCGATAGCTGCCCGATTCCAGCAGCATCGCCGCTTCTCTCATAAAATCGGGCTCACTGCCAAACAGCTGGATCGCCATCGGGGCTTCCTTCTGCAGAATATCGGCAAGCGGTGCGGTGCGCACGGGAGCTGTGGCTTTGGAGCGCTGCTCGAAGCACAGCGCCTTTGCCGAGACCATCTCGCTGACGGTATATTCGGCACCGTATTGGCGGCAAAGTAACCGAAAGGAGGTGTCACTCACGCCCGCCATCGGGGCGAGCAACAGACCGTGAGGGAGCGTGTGCGCCCCGATCTTCAGCGGAGCCATCATCCGTTATACAAACGTGTCATACGGCACGCCTCGGTGTGGATCTTCTGGCAGAGCTCGGGCGGAAAGCCCGCTTCCACGCCGGGATCGCAAAGGTCATTTACGTTGATGATGCGCTTGCGGCCCGTCACGGTATAAAAAACAGTCGCGGCGGCAAGATAGCTGCCGATGGGGGTGGCGTGATTGCCGTCCTCGTGATAGAGGGTGTCGGGCGACTCGGAGAGCAGGATGCGCGAAAAGACCTCACCCGCGGGGGCAAAGTGGCAGCCCGCCTCGCGGCAAAAGCTGTGGTAAGCCTCGGTCATCGGAAGCTGTGTCTCACGGTGGTTGCGCCCTGCCCAGGGCATATACAAATAAAACGCAGAGCCCGCCCGATCGGCAAGGTCCTTCAGCGCCTTGGCGCTTTCCCTGAACGACACCGGATCAAACCCCGTGGCGCGCTCCTGCGCGATGATGGCATCGTATTTTCCGCAACGGATATTGAATACCGTGTGCGGATTATTTAAAAGATGGCGCAGATCCTTGCCGCCCTCGGTCAGCATCGTTACGTGCGCCTTTTGACCCGTCGCCTCCAAAAAGCGCATCACGGTCTCGGGCATCGAATTATAATATGTATGGCTATTGCCGATGAATAACAGCTTCATGGTCCACCTCTTGATAAATCTTTGCTTTACTATCATATCATAAAGAAGGGAAGGTGTCAAGAAGGATATGAATGACATTTTTGCGATCGGCTGCTGTTGCGGCTCTTATGCGTAGCGCAAGGAAAAAATGCCAAGCACCCCAAACTTTTCATCGCAAAATACTGCCTTTGAGGGCGCTTGTTCCGTCTCCTTCGACCAAAAGCCTCGCAACATCCGTGTTTTCTTGCGTGTGCCGTCGTTTTCGGGCGACCGATTGGGGCTTGACCGCGGCGTGCCCCTTGTGGTAGTATCGTGGCACACAGCCCCAAAACGGGCAAAAAAGGAGGAAGAAAAAATGAAGACTTGGAAAATGGCAGGATGCCTGCTGCTCCTATGCGTGATCATCTGCGGATGTGTGGTGATGGGCAAGAGCACTGAGGTATCAGCGGCAGAGAAACAACCGACCGAAGAAAACGAGCAGCAAGCAGAGCAGCCCGAGCAGCAGCCCGAGGCAGCTCCCCCGACAAGCGAGGAGCCCGTGCAAGAGGGCAGCACCACGGTGAACAAAAGCTATAGCGAGGGGCTGTATTTTCGCAGCAACGGTGACGGGACCTGCGCCCTTGCGGGGATGGGGAGCTGCACGGCGGCGTGCGTGCTGATCCCACCGCAAAGCCCGCTTGGCGACACGGTGACCGAGATCCTGCCCGGGGCGTTTGCGGGCAGCATCGTGGGGTCGATCGAGATCCCCACGACGGTCACGGTGCTTTCCGCCGCATCCTTTTCGGGCTGCGAGCGCCTTGCTTACGTGCGCGTGGCGGCAGGGAACGAAGCGCTGCTTGAATCGGACGGCGCGCTGTATACGGCGGATGGCAGTATGCTGCTTTATTGCCCCGCAGGGAGAAGCGCGCGGAGCTTGACACTTCATAAAAGCATAAAGCGCATCGCGGCGGGGGCATTTGCAAGCTGCGGCGCCTTGGATACCGTTTATTTTACGGGCTCCACGGCGGAATGGCATAACATCATCGTGGGAGATGAGAACAATGCCCTTTACGCGGCACGCCTTTGCTTTACGGCATCGTAAAAAACGGCTTTTTGTCAAAAAGGTGCCAAACGGGTCGGTTTTTTCGCGTTTTTCATATTCCCGTTGCCGCTTGCATATAGTATAGCAATTCCGAGCAAAGGAGAAAACGTATGGAAAGAAACGAGGAACGAAACGGCCGCGTGCAATTGGAATTCACCGATAAGACGCAGCCCGTGGAGCACACGGCAGAGATCGCTCTGCCCGATTATCGCAGTGAGATCAGTCGGCTGCTATGGGTGCGACCCATTTTTATGCCGCCCACGCATTTTATCGGGGGCGGCAAGGCGGATTTTTCGGGACCCGTTCGCTACAATATTCTTTATACGGGCCCGGACGGTGCGCTTTACAGCGCCGATAGCGAGGAGGACTATGCCTTTTCGGTGCCGCTGGAATCGCTTGCGGATTTTGATATGTCGGAAGGGATCGCGCTCTCGGCGGAGCTTTGTCCCGATGCCGTTATCAGCCGCGTAACGGGGCCGCGCAAGCTGTCGGTCCGCTGTCGGATGCGTGTGCGTGTCAAGGGGTACGCGGTCAAAAATCTGACCCCGCATCTGAAGGGCGATGATGAAAAAGAAGATGACGTTCGCCGTCTTTGCGATATGGCGGAAAGCGGTCGTGTGCTCATTGGCGAGAGCGAGCGATTTGAGCTGAGCGATCAGTTTGAGCCCGATGCGGGAGAAGGAGAATTGCGCCTTATTTGCGCGAACGGTAGCGTTTTTTTGCCCGATGTGACAGCTTCAAGCGATACGGTCCGCTGTCGGGGCGAGGCGGTGATCTCTGTGATGCTTTGCCGCGAAAGCAGCAGCAAAGAGCAGGGCGTGCCCTTCACGGCGGTGCGCCGCATTCCCTTTGAGCAGGAGGTCGATGTCAAGGGGATAACACCCGAATGTGATGCCCGTGCTATGGGCACGGTCGGGGGTATTGACGTCACGGTCGAGGATGGCAGGGTGCAGCTGAATGCGCAGCTCTCTCTGCACGCCGAGGGGCAGACCGAGGAGGGCGTTTTGCTTTGCCGCGACGTCTTTTTGCCCGGCTCGCGTGCCGAATGCCAGATGCGTGAGGAAAAGCTGTGGCGCGCAGGGAGCTGCGGCAACCGCAATTTCAGTGTTTCGGGTGAGCGTTCGCTCGCCGAGCTTGGCGTGCCTTCCGATATCAATGTCTTGTATAGCTTTGCCGATGCCGAGGTCAAGGAGCATCACACAAAGGGCGAGCGTGCTGCACTTAGCGGAGAGATGCATTGCCACGTGCTTTACAGCCGCGAGGGTGAATACGGCGTCGCCGAGCTTACGGTGCCGTTTTCCACAGCGCTGGAGAAGGACGAGGACGATATCAGCGTGCAGTGCTGCGTTCCCGTGTGTCGGGTAAGCATTTCGCGGGATGCGCTGCGCGCCGATGCCGAGATCCAGCTCGCGCTGCGCTGCAGCAAAAGCTCTCCCGTCAAGATTTTGTCGGAAGCGACCTTTGTCACGTCCCAACCGATGCCTCGCGCGGATCTTGAGATCTGCTATCCCACGGAGGATGACACACTGTGGAACGTGGGTAAGCGCTATGGGGTGTCGCCCGATGTGCTCGCCGCCGCCAACGGCCTTTCTGCCGAGGCACCGGGCGAGGCCGATTCCTTGCAGGGTGTGCGCTATTTATTGATACCGTGATAGGATTTTTTGAACAAAATGCTTAAAAAAAGATCACAAGAGTCAATCTCAACTTACGAAGACTTGATGACCAGGCAAAGAACATTGGCAATAAAAAAGGGCTCCCTTGTCGTAAGACAAAGAAGCCCTTGGCTTCTTTTTGAAGAACGCTTTGCGTTCTTCGTGGAGCATCCCACGTAAGCGGGTGAGGGATTGTTTTTCACAACCCCCCGTCGCCTATTGGCGCCACCTCCCCTTGCACAGGGGAGGCGTTTTTATGTAGTGGCTCTATGCGATCAGTTTTCCCAGGGGAACTTGTACTGCGTCAGACCCAGCTTGTCGCGCACAGCGCAGATCTCAGCCTGCACGGACTCGTTGATCGGAACGCCGGCCTCGCGTGCCAGACGGACCTCGTGCTCCTTCTCGCCTGCGGTGTAGATGCGCTCTGCACCGGGTGCGCGTTTAGCGGAGCGGACCTCGCGGATGATGTCGCCTGCCTTCTTGCGGCAAACGTCCTCGCCAAGGAAGTGATCGGTATCGATCGCGATGAAGAAGTGGCCAAGGTGGAAGGGAACCTTCTCGCCGTTCTTGCCCTTGCCGGAGAGTGCCTTGCCGTAGCTGCCGTCCTGCAGAACTGCGCTCAGGAACTCAACGAACATTGCGTAGCCATAGCCCTTGTAGCCGCCCTGCTCCTCACCGGGGCCACCCAGCGTGCAAAGAGCTGCCTCGCCGCGGCCCATAGCCTTCAGCGCATCGCCTGCAAGACCGACGTAAGCATTGCCGTCAGCGGCAACCAAAGCGCCTGCGGGTGCGTTCTTGCCAAGGCGCTCGTAGTACTCCAGCTTACCGTTCTGGTAGGTGGAGGTCGCGCAGTCAAGGTTGAAATCGAAAGCCTCGTCGGTGGGCACGCCCAGGGTCAGGGGGTTGGTGCCGAACATACCCTCAACACCAAAGGTGGGGGCAACGGTGGGACGCGCGTTGGTGCCCGTCAGGCCAATGCAGCCTGCCTTGGCAGCCATAGAGGTGTAGTAGCCTGCGATACCGTAGTGGCAGGAGTTGCGGACAACGACCATACCCATACCGTATTTCTTAGCCTTCTCAATTGCCATCTTCATCGACTTGTAGCCGATGACCTGGCCCATACCGTCGTGACCGTCCACAACAGCGGTGGTCTCGGTCTCCTTGATGATCTCAAAGTTGGTAACGGGGTTCTGAATGCCTGCCTCAATGCGGTCCAGATAGATCGGCTTGAAGCGGTTGCAGCCGTGAGACTCGATGCCGCGCTTGTCGCTCTCAAGGAGCACGTCAGCGCAGATCTCGGCGTCCTCGCGGGGAATGCCGTAGCCTACAAAAGCGTCGGTTACAAAGTTGGTGATCGTCTTCCAATCGACGACCGTGGTTTTTACGTTTGCCATTGCTTGATACCTTCCGTTCTTCATTTTTATATTTGGGAGCATCAGCAAAAGCTCCCGATCGTTTTTATTGTAGCATAAATTTTGGAAAAAGACAAGCCCCCAACGCAACTTTTCCATCTTTTATATATTTGGGGAAGCTGCGCGGCCCTTCTTTGTGCAAGATGGAGATGGGACAAGATGAGAAAGACGAAAAAAATCCGTCCAATTGTTTCAAAAAAGTAAATAAATGATTTAAAGAGCGAATATTTTTTGCAAAAACACCAAAAACAGAGAAGAGTTTCCAAAAAACTTATTGACAAAAAGGGCAACTTATATTATAATGGTGACACAGTATGAAAAAAAGGAAGGTATTAACCATGCGTAAACTTCTTGCAGTCCTTTTGGCTGCTATAATGCTTGTTGGTGTACTTGCCGCTCTGCCTGCTTCTGCAGAAACCACCGGTACCCCCGGCGTTTCCGGATTTGACGGCACGACCGCTGCGGACACCCCCGATCTGTTGATCACCGAGGTCCTGGTCAATTCCAAGACCAATGACCCCACTCTGAACGATCAGATGCAAGAGGGCGACGTTGCAACCTGGTTCTCTCCCGATGCGTTCGACTATATCGAGATCTACAACGCCGGCAGCGAGCCGGTGGACCTGTACAGCTACTCCATTGCAAGATCGTGGAACAATAGCTTCTTTAAAGCTACAAGCGAAACTGTCGGCCAGTTCAACAAAGTGATGCAGCTCTGCGAGGGGCCTCTTCTGAGCCATCCCGATGCAACCGGCGTCGGCTTTAACAGCATATATGATTCTGTTTTAAATCCCGAGGCCAACGATGCAGTGCTGATGCCCGGTCAGTTTGCCGTGATCTGGTTCTATGGCACGGGTACTATGGAGGTTACCGCCAAGAAGGGCGGTCCCATAGGCTTCGATGAATTCAAGAGCCACTACGGTATGCCCGAGGACACGATCGTTATCGCTGTTCCCGGTATCGTTAGTGATAAAGGAGAATCCTTTGATCTGGCTCCCAACTATACCTACGCACTGGTCA
This sequence comes from Clostridia bacterium, assembly GCA_017625065.1. Lineage (GTDB taxonomy): Bacteria > Bacillota > Clostridia > Oscillospirales > CAG-272 > Firm-07. The sequence continues at coordinate 10,873 of JAGALS010000094.1, forward strand.
AAAATGGCTTCAATAAGGCAGACCGTGTGGCAAGCGGTCCTTGGGGTGACTCGCCCGCAATGACCGACAGCGGCAGAGAAAATGTCGTTTGTATGTTTGACTACATCCTTCATAACGCCGTTGGTATTTACAGTAATACCAACATGGACGATATGGCTGCTTACTACGTTCCCGCAAGCTGCAAGCCCGAGGTTCTGAATGCAGTCAACTGGAAGGGCTGCGTGACCGACGAAGAAAAGGCGGCATACGTGGAGTTAAATGACTACGTAGAGGCAGAATTCACACACACCTACCGTAGCAGCGCGATCCTGTCCTACGCAAACGTGCCCTCCCCCGGCACGATGCCCGCATGGCAGTGGGCATACGTTGATCCGATCGGTGAAACGACCACGGTCGGTAACGTGCCTTACACCCACGGCTTGCAGGCGTTGAGCGCAGCCGCAGGCGCTGACTATGACAAGGTGATGCAGTCTTTGGTCACCGACTGGGATGACGAGGCGACTGCCGCTTTGATCAAGAAGGACGGCGATCTGGATGTTACCGAGACCGATGGCAAGTTTGCATGGAGCACCAATTGCTTGAATGCTCTGATCACCGAAACCGCTGATGCGATCACCGGCGACGGCGGTAGCGCAGAGGTCAAGATCGACTACTCCAAGAACTTCGTCAGCCGTGACGAGCTGGAAAGAAGACACAACTTGAAGAATAAGAGCACAACCGAGGAAGGCGGCCTGCCGATCTGGGTACTGATCCTGATCATTGTTGGCGGTGTTGTTCTGGTTGCCGGCATTGCTGTGGTTGTCATCATTATTATTAAGAAGAAGAATAGACCCGTTGCCGCAGACGACATTGCTGCTGAGGGTGAGATTCAGGTCGTTGATGAGACCGACGCAGAATAATTGATACACCCCTGTGACGGGGTGGTTCCCAAAGGGGTTGCCGCCGCGGGCGGCAACCCCTTTCCTATCTTTGAAAAACCGCGCAATGCGGCGTTGCTCCTCGGATAAAGCGGCTTGACGTACGAAGGTACGCCTTCGCCTTGCTTTCCCGCGGTGCGTCTTGCCTTGCACGATTTTTCTTCGATAGACTTTGAAAAACCGCGCAATGCGGCGTTGCTCCTCGGATAAAGCGGCTCGACGTACGAAGGTACGCCTTCGCCTTGCTTTCCCGCGGTGTGTCTTGCCTTGCACGATTTTTCTTCGATAGACTTTGAAAAACCGCGCGATGCGGCGTTGCTCATTAGCAAAGCCTTCCATTATAATTAAAATGAAATGCCGCGTTGCGGCAGAAAGGAACTGATTATGAAATTAAGTGTTCTTGCCAATCTTTATGGCGCAAAATCTCTTGACGAGACCCTCTCGATCCTGTCCTCTCTCGGCGTGCATACCGTAGAGATCGGCGCGGGTGGCTATCCCGGTAAGGCGCATTGCGACCCCGAAAAGCTGCTTGCCGACCCCGCGGCGCTTGAGGAATTCAAGGCGACCTTCCGCAAATACGACGTGGAGATCTGCGCGCTGGCGGCGCACGGCAACGCGCTGCACCCCGACAAAAAGATCGCCGCACAGTTTGACAAGGATTTCCGCAATGCGATCCTGCTTGCCGAAAAGCTGGGCGTTGATACGGTGATCACCTTCTCGGGCTGCCCCGGCGACAGCGAAAATTCGCTTTACCCCAACTGGGTGACCTGCCCCTGGCCCGAGGATTTCCTCACGATCTTGGATTGGCAGTGGAACGAAAAGCTGATCCCCTATTGGAAGGAAGCCGGCGCGTTTGCCAAGGAGCACAACGTTCCCCATATCGCCTTTGAGATGCATCCCGGCTTTTGCGTTTACAATCCCGAAACGCTGTTGCGCCTGCGCGCGGCTGTCGGCGATGTGATCGGCGCAAACTTCGACCCCTCTCACCTCATCTGGCAGGGGATGGATCCCGTCGCAGCCATTCGCGAGCTGGCGGGCGCTATTTACCACGTGCACGCAAAGGACACCAAGATCGACACCTACAACACCGCGAAGAACGGCGTTCTGGATACCAAGCATTACAGCGACGAGCTGCACCGCGCTTGGGTATTCCGCACCGTCGGCTACGGCAACGGCGAGACCTATTGGCGCGATCTTGTCAGCAACCTGCGTCTTGTGGGCTATGACCGTGTGCTTTCCATTGAGCACGAGGATAGCTTGATGACCATTGACGAAGGTCTGCAAAAGGCAGTTGCCTTCCTCAAGGGCATTATCATCACCGAGGAAAAGCCCACCACAATGAGCTGGGCATAAAAAGCAAAAGCTGTGCGCGATGCAATGCATCGCGCACAGCTTTTTTATAATAGAAAAAAAGAGATCAAAGCTTCTTCAGCTCATCCAGGCACGCGCGGCAGATGCGCTTGCCCGAAAACAGCACAATATCATCGGCATTGGAGCAAAAGGAGCAAGCAGGCTGATATTTTTGCAGAACAATGCGGCCTTCGTCGGTAAAGATCTCTAACGTGTCCTTGACCTTGATATCAAGGGCGCGGCGAATTTCGATCGGCAGTACAAAGCGTCCAAGCTCGTCCACTTGGCGTGTCATTCCGGTAGATTTCATAATAACTCTCTCCTTTTGTCATTTTTTCATATTTTCTTGCAGGGTTCGACCCGTGACACTATTATAATACATCGAAAATTGGTTGTCAATGTCCAAAAATGGAAATTTATGGAATGTTCATATTTGCAAAAAATTTCCAACTCTTCATTGTCGAACGGGGGCGATTTTTAGCGGCAAAAATGCACACCAACGTCGAGCCTTGTCGAAATTTGCGAGCGGTTTTCTCATACCGTTATGTATCTTTTTTGATTTTTGATTGAAAAAGGACGGGTCTGGCAAAAATGGAAAAGAGGTGCAAAAAAGGGGGGGAGAAAATATGATCAAGGGGTGCCAAAGGGAGATGATCGTGATGCAAACGCAGGACAGCACACTGTTTGAAAGCGCGTATTTCATTTTGAGGCGCCAAAGAGTGCCGCCAAGCAAGCAGGATATGGTGGCTGAAGCAAATCGCATCATTGGTGTGGGCAGCGGCTATCTTGCGGGCAAACGAAAAAAAGGGCGACGGCTGTGGCTGTTTGCATTGGGCTTTGCTTGCGGTGCTTTGCTTGCCGCTTTCTTTATACTTTTATTATATACTTGACAAGAATTATAATTTGATGTATAATAAAATGAATACGTTTGCTTGGAGCTTGCAGCAGACCGCCACCCGATGCGGGGATGAGATACGCCCGATTTCAAGGGGGCTTTGTGGATATATCGCACAATGGTACGTGCAAAAATAAGATAAGGAGATTTTATGCCAAGAGTCAAAAAAGATAAAGGTAAGATTCGCATTATTCCGCTTGGCGGATTGCAGGAGATCGGAAAAAATCTGACGGTTATCGAATATGAAAACGATATGATCGTGGTGGACTGCGGACTTGCATTCCCCGATGAGGATATGCTGGGGATCGATCTGGTCATTCCGGACGTCACCTATCTGGAGCAAAACAGCGACCGCTTGCGTGGTATTTTTCTCACGCACGGGCACGAGGATCATATAGGCGCCATCCCATACGTATTGCGTAGCGTTCAGCCCCCTGTGTATGGCACAAAGCTGACCATCGGGATCGTAAAAAACAAATTGGAGGAGCATTCGCTGCCCTTTGCCCCCGATCTGCGTACGGTAAACGCGGGGGATACCGTCAAGGCGGGTGCGATCAGTGTGGAGTTTATCCGTGTGAACCACTCGATCGCGGATGCCTGCTGTCTGGCGATCCACACACCGCTTGGAACCGTGTTGCACACGGGAGATTTCAAGCTGGATATCACGCCCATTCAGGGTGAGATGATGAACCTCACGCGTCTTGGCGAGCTTGGTCGGCGCGGCGTGCTGATGCTGCTGTGTGAGTCCACCAATGCCGAGCGCCCGGGCTTTACCCCTTCCGAAAAGAAGGTCGGCAATTCGCTGGAATATATTTTCAAAACAAATCCGAGCAAGCGCATCGTGATCTCCACGTTCTCCTCGAACGTGCATCGCGTGCAGCAGATCATTGATATCAGTGCCCAGCACGGCAGAAAGGTTGCGGTGACGGGGCGCAGTATGCTGAACATTCTGGGGGCTGCCATCGAGCTTGGCTATATGAAGGTGCCCAAGGGCGTTCTGATCGACATCAACGACATCAAGCGCTTCAAGCCCGAGCAGCTGACACTCGTTACAACGGGCAGCCAGGGCGAGCCGATGTCCGCGCTTTACCGTATGGCATATTCCGACCATCAGCAGGTCACACTTGGCAGAAACGACCTGGTGGTGCTTTCCTCCAGCGCGATCCCCGGCAACGAAAAGCTGGTGGGACGTGTAATCAACGAGCTTTCGCGCAACGGTGTGGAGGTCCTGCACGACTCCGCGATGGAGGTCCACGTTTCGGGACACGCCTGCCAGGAGGAGCTCAAGCTGATGCAGGCGCTGACAAAGCCCCGCTATTTTATGCCCATCCACGGCGAATGCCGCCATCTTGCAGCCAACCGTGAGCTGGCGCTTGAAATGGGCATTCCCGATCGCAATATATTCTTATCCGAGATCGGCAAGGTGTTGGAGATCGACGTGCGCGGTGCCCGTTTTGCAGGCACGGTGCCCGCAGGGCAGATCCTTGTGGACGGCTACGGCGTTGGCGACGTGGGCAACATCGTGCTGCGTGACCGCAAGCATCTCTCGCAGGACGGTCTGATCGTGGTGGTCGCCACGGTGGACGAGGAGCATCGCCTGATGCTTTCAGGCCCCGACGTGGTCTCGCGCGGATTCGTCTACGTCAAGGAAAACGAGCTTTTGATGGATGAGGTCAAGCAGGTGGTACAGCGCTCGATCGACAGCTGTCTGCGTTCGCGCGACTTCGGCGACCGTATGCGCCTTAAGACCCGAGTCCGAGACGATCTTTCCAAGTTCCTCTATCACAGAACAGGGCGCAAGCCCATGATCCTGCCCGTGATCATGAACGTTTAACACTTGATCACCGACGTGTCATACGGCGCTCACACAGCGCCGTTATACTAAAAACAGACCCATTTGCGCGTTCGCGCAGTGATATAAAGCAAAAAATAAAATCAAAAGGTGGTTCCAACAATGGGAAAAGGAAACAGAACAAGAAACGAGAGGGCAAATGAGACCCTCGCAACAGTAGTGGCGCCCCGCCAGGCATCCAAGAAGAAGGGTATGCCGACCTGGATGGGCACGTTGATCGTGGTTGCTGTATTGGCACTTTTGGTGCTTTTCGTCACCTTCGTCGTACTCAACTCGCGCGGTACCTTCCAGCGTATGCGTACCTTCGCCGAGACCGAGCACTATGAGGTCACGGTCCCGATGATGTCCTATATGGTCTATACCAAGTACCAAAGCACCGTTTCTATGTACGATCAGTATTCCACGCAATTCGGCGCGAATATTCAGATCGGCGGCGGTGAGGGCGGCGACGCGCTGGATAAGACCAAGAGCCTGCGCGAGCAGATCTACAGCTCCACAACCGATGAGCTTGGCAACGTCACGCAGAAGACCTGGTTTGATTACTTTGCAGAGGCGGCGGAAAAGGATGTTGCAAACTACCTGGCTTGCTGCGAGGAGGCACGTCTTGGCGGTATGAAGCTGGAAAAAGAGGACAAGGAATTCATCAAGGAGCAGCTTGACGCGATCGAGGAATATGCCGCCGAGAACGGCTACAGCACGAACGGTTATGTTTCCCTTTTGTACGGTCAGGGTGTGATCCTGAAGGACGTACGCAACATGCTGGAGCTGATGCAGCTTGCAAGCAAGTGGTCCGAGCTGAAGGCAGAGGAGTTCTTCAACGGCGTTTCCAACGAGCGTATGGAGGAGTACTACGCCGCCAACAAGTCTACTTATGACATTTACTGCGATTACATCAGCTACACCTTTACCGCAACCTTCGAACCCACCGAGGACGCGACCGAGAACGCAGCCGCTGCCGAGAAATATAAGGCAGAGCAGGCAAGATTTGCGGGCTACGTGGAGGAGCTGAGCAAGACGACCGACGAGACCACCTTCCGCGCAAAGCTGCATGACATTTTGAAGCAAGAAGAGAAGTTGAAGAGAAGCGAGGAAGCCAATACGATGAGCGAGGAGGAGCTGGATGCACTGTGCGATCAGCTTGCCACCGCAAAGCTTGCCGAAGCCGTTTCTGTCAACAAGAGCGCCGAGGACGAGAAGGACGGAGAAGAGGACCTTTACAAGTGGCTGTTCGAGTCCAAGACCGAGGATGGCGTTAAGGTCTATCTGCGTAAGGCAGGAGACGTGAAGAAGTTTGAGGACACCGAAAAGGCATATGAGGACCCCAAGGAGGGCGAGGAGATCGAGTACGAGGAGGCAACGTCCACCTATATCGCGGGCTTCTTCAAGAACGGAATGCACCGCAACGAGGATCTTGTTCGCAGCGTGGGACACATTTTGTTCAAGGCCGATACCTTTGACGGTCTCAAGACCACCGAAAAGCTGACCGGCGAGACCAAGGTACTTGCCGACAAGGTTCTTGCCCGCGACGGTGTCATCACCGCTTACGCGATGGCAGGCGAGCTTCTGGATACGCTGAAGAACGAAGGCAAGATCACCGAGGCGACCCGTCAGGATGGCTCCAAGTACTACAAGATCGACAAGTCCGTGTTCCAGCAGTACGGCGAGCTGTACACCGAGGATAGCAACGTGTTCTACGATAACGTTTATAAGGGACAGATGGTTGCGGAGTTTGAAAATTGGCTCTTTGATGCTGTTCGTGTTGAGGACGAGATCACCTATCCCGAGGCTGTTGAGACCGAGTACGGCTACCACATTATGTATTACGTTGGTAACGAGATCGAGGGCTGGAAGAGCGATATCCGCATCGACCTTTCCGATGAAGATAACACCAAGTATCTGGAGCAAATCCAAGCCAACCATCCCGTCACCTTCAATAAGGATCTGTATCGCTACATCAAGCTCTGATCCTTGCACACGCCCTCACCCTTCTCCATAGGATAAGGGAAGAGGGCTGCTGCGTGATAAAATCAAAATATGGCTCGGCATTTGCCCGAGCCATATTCTGCAAAAGGGGGTATTGGCGTTGAAAGTGGATCGGTGTGTAAAAACACCAACCGTATTACGTTTTTTTGCATCGCTTCTGTTATTTGCGCTGCTGCTGTCGCTCTGCTCCTGCAAGCGCGGCAGTGACGTGCCGCTCAGTCCCGGACTTAAGATGATCGAGGGAAGACCGATCTATGACGAGAATGTCGCAATGTCCACCGATCATTTTACGATCACCCCCGGTATGATGGCATATTTCTTTTATGATTACGGCGGTCGGCTGATGGTGGAAATGGAGCAGAATAAGGCTTACGACGAAACGCGATCGCTCCACGATCAGATTTACAAGGACGGGCTCTCGTGGTACGAGGTCATGATGAATGCCACCTTGCAGCGCGTGTGCGAGATGCTGATCTATTGCGAGGCGGCGCACGCCGCGGGCGTGGAGCTTACCGAGGCCCAGCTTGCCACCGTCGACAAGGAGATCTCAAGCGTGACGATGGATGCGGCGGCGATCTACTCCAAGACCCTGGATGAGTACTGCCAATCGCTTTACGGTCCCTTGATGACGGGCGAGGATCTTCGCTCGGTGCTGGAGTGCGAGCTGCTTGCCAATTCCTATTCCTTCACGGTGAAAGATACGTTGGAGGAGAGCATCACGGATGAGATGGTCAAGGATGCCTTGGCGCATCTGAGCCTTCGCGACGACACACCGTCCCGCAATATTTCCTACATTGCGGTGCCCTACGTGGGCGGAAAAGCCGATGATGCGAAGGTCGTTGAGATCCTTACAGCGCTGGAGGCGGCGCCGAGCGCCGAAACGCTTTCGGGCTTTTCCGGCGCGGGCACTGTCGGCAGCGAGAGCAATCTGATCCCCGATAATACAAGCATCCAAACCATTTCCGATTGGCTGTTTCAAACGGGGCGAGATATTGGCGATTGCGGCCGCGCCGAGGTCGGTAGCTATTCCTACGTGTTGCTTTACACGGGGAACGGTATGACCTACAGCGAGGTGAGTATGCGTATGCATCTTTACGACACCGCTTATGCCGATTGGTATAACGGCTGGGTAGAAGCCCTTGATTTTGGGTATAATTATGATGTCATCGACGGATACGACGTCGATGTGCAGTAATCTTGATTTTTGATAGGAGTTTGCCTGTTATGGTTCTCGAATCCAAACAAACCACGCTTGCTTACCGCTGTCCGCATTGCGGCGCGGGCGTGATGAGCGCGGTGAGCCTGTTCAATCTGAAGGGCTCGATGGTGCGCCTCAAATGCGATTGCGGCAAAAGCGCGATGGAGGTCCTGCCCACCCCCGACGGTAAGGTGAGACTGACCGTGCCTTGCATCATTTGTCCGCATCCCCATCACTTTACGGTCAGCGAAAAGATCTTTTTTGAAAGCGAGCTGTTCTCGCTCCCTTGCGCCTATTCGGATATCAATATCTGTGTGATGGGCGAGGTCAATCACGTGAAGGCAGAGCTTTCCCGTACTGAGCTGCAGCTGCTTGATCTGATGGAAAAAAGTGGCATCACCGATTTTGAAGCGCTTCACAAGGAAGCCGAGCAGACGGTCAGCGACCCACAGGTTTTGGAGATCGTGCTGTTTGTGATCCGAGATCTGGACGAGGAGGGCAAGATCAAGTGCCACTGCGAGGAAGGCGAGGAACGGGAATACGATGCCGAGATCCTGTCTGACGGCGTGAAGGTCACCTGCAAGAAATGCGGCGCGACCCGTACCATTCCCACCGATTCGCTGCTGGACGCGCACGAATTTTTGAACTGCGATCATTTGTTGTTGGAGTGAGTTATGACAAGAGCCGAAAAAGCGATTGAGCTATTTGAAAACGGCGCGAACTGCGCCCAAGCCGTGTGCTGTGCCTTCGCGGATCTGATGGGGCTTGATGAAAAAGCGGCGCTCCGCCTCTCTGCCCCCTTCGGAGGTGGACTTGGCAGACAGCGCGAGATCTGCGGCGCTGTGTCGGGGATGTGTATGGTGGCAGGGATGCTGTACGGCTATGATGATCTGAAAAACGACAAGATCAAGGGTGAGCATTATCGCCTCATTCAGGAGCTGTGTGACGCCTTTCGCGCACAGTACGGCACGATCATTTGCCGTGAGCTTCTGCAAACGAAAAAGCTTTCCACAGCGCCCGTGCCAACGCCTCGCACCGAGGAATATTACCGCACCCGTCCGTGCGCAAGACAGGTCGGCACCGCCGCCGAGATCATCGAGCATTACATAGAGACGCATCCTATTATATAATAAAAGCGGATCCCTGCACGGGATCCGCTTTTGCTATGAAAACCAAACTAACAAATTCATTATATCATAAAAAAAGAGGTTTGTAAAGAAGAAAATAGTAAACTTAGACAAATTCTGCGATTTAAACAAAAAATAATTGTAAAATACTTACAAATTGCCTATTGCAAAGGGGTTGCAAATGTGGTATACTAAAAGCGAAGAAAGGAGGTACAAGCCAATGGCAAGGTAAACAAAGCCGAAGAAACCTTAGGTGCAAAAAACAAAACACGGCGGTGTAACGCTTTATATAAAGGAGAAAACAAGTTCTATCAGATAAAGCCCGCGCCTTTTGCAAGCAGTGTGTGAAACGGAAGATGGAAGTGATCTTACGAAAAGATCGTCTCAAGTGAGAGAGTGGTGTGTGTCGGAGTGTTTGATGATGCTATGCAAAGGGTAGACAATAGAAAGAGAGGATCACAAAAGATGTTAGATATCAAGAGTGAACAGAAATGACCCTTGACCGAAGGTGAGCAACCACGGTCAAGGGTCATTTCTTTTTCTTTTGACGCGTACTTGACAAAAGGCGGAAGATATGATATGATAAATGCGCTTCGCGGCGATCCTTGCCGCGAAAAAGAGGGCGCTTGCGGAAGATCCCGAAGCGTCAAAGCAAGCGGGCGTGACGCGGACCCATTCCGCCACGCCCACGAAATTCGCGGGCGTGTGCAGATTCATTCCGCCGCACCCGCATAATAATGCGGGCGTGGCGGAATTGGCAGACGCGCCAGATTTAGGATCTGGTGAGCATTCGTGCAGGTTCAAGTCCTGTCGCCCGTACCAATACAAAAGGGGAGTCTTGCGCTCCCCTTTTGTATTGGTACGGGCGACAAGCTCGCAGAGCCTGCCTTGCGCGAAGCGCAAGGCAGGGAAAAAACGCGAAGCGTTTTTTCAGCGCAAGTCCGAAAGGACTTGGCGCAACAAGTAGGCGGCGGAGCCGCCGTCTGTCGCCCGGAGAGCGCTCTTGCGCTCCCCTTTTGTATTGGTACGGGCGACAAGCTCGAAGAGCCTGCCTTGCGCGAAGCGCAAGAGCAGGGAAAAAGCGCTTACTTTTTCGTGTTTTGAGAATACCGTCTTGCTATTTTGGGTAAAATGATGCTTGTCGAGGCAATATTATTGCCGAAAGAGCATCTTTTCCTTTGAAAAGCACTTGACACACGGGGTTTTGCGTGATATAATAATAACGCTTTCCAAAAAAGCCCAATATAGGGATGTCGCCAAGCGGTAAGGCACCAGACTTTGACTCTGGTATTCGTAGGTTCAAATCCTGCCATCCCTGCCAACAAAAAAGCCACCCACACGGGTGGCTTTTTTGTTGGCAAAGACGGCAGAGCCGCGAAACGACGCAGCGCTCCGCGCGGCGTAGGGCAAGTTGCCAAAGGCAACTTAGCGCCAAGCGCGAAGCGTTTGGCAGACAAATAGGCGGCTTGCCGCCGTCCTGCCATCCCTGCCAGAAAAAAGCACTTGCGTGAGCAAGTGCTTTTTTCAACGAAATTTGCCCTTCGGGCAAGTGAAATAGCTTCGCTGTGAAATATTTGCTCCGCAAATGTGAAATATTCGCTGACGCGAATGTGGGCAAATTTCATTTCACATTGCGACGAAGGAGCAATATTTCACAATTCACGAAGTGAATTATTTCACATTCGGCGTAAGCCGAATATTTCACTAAAAGCTTACGACTCTGAAGTTTTTCGAAATTTTTGTAGATGCATTTCCGCGCGGAGCTTTGCTCGCGCATCTTTTCGGTCTGTAGACAGATTCGAACCGGCGAAATGTTGAAATGTTTACAAAATTGTGGTATAATGATATCAGAAGGGCGGTGACGCTATGATTTACGGAACAATCATACAAAAAGGAGAAAAATATTACACCTTTCTCAAAAAGCTTTTTGAGTCAATCGATAATATTCAGTTGAATTACAAATGGCTAATTTCTCATCCGGAGTGCTACCCATTTGATAAGGATATTCAAAAAACATTAGAACAAGAATATTGTATATTGACAGGAAAAGAGTTGACCGATTTGATCAACAAAGAAGATTTTCAATGGATATGGGGAACTTTTTCGGCATTTGATCCATCAACATCTGACAAAGATATATTAGAATACAAGCTTCCCGAAAACGATATGTACCCTGGATTTTGGAAAAACCCATTCACAATACAACACCCTTTAGCCAAAATAGAAATCGTTGCATTCGATTCATCATATACCTTGATCTTCACAAAAGATTTTACTTTACCTGAAAGATTCAAGGAATTTTATCCTTTGGCAGAGGATTTGGAGTTGGTTAATCGCTCTTTATAATACATAGGCTTCGTTACAAGCATGGCGTTAAAAGTCCGGTAGAACGCGGAGTCTTTTAACTCCCATCATCGCCAAGGGGGTAGTGTACCCTCTGCAAAATCATCGTGCGTCTAAATCAGCCACACACGGTTTTGCATCTAAATCGGACACACGTCACAACAAAAAAAGCCACCCACACGGGTGGCTTTTTTGTTGGCAAAGACGGCAGAGCCGCGAAACGACGCAGCGCTCCGCGCGGCGTAGGGCAAGCATTTTTTAACAGGCAATATAAAGAATTTACATCGTAATTTGCCTTGCAAAAATTTTCCTTTCCATAACCGTTCTCCTTGTTATGGAATATGAAAAGGTAAAATACCAAAGATTATTCATAATCCTCGATCCGCCACTCATCGTGCCAATCAAGATACGCCATTTCTCCGTCAAATCGGAATGGCAGCCAAACGTAGTCTGCCTCGTTGGTGTTTTCTTGAAGAGTGCCGAGAAGCTTGAACGCCGCAGACCTTTCCTTGGGTGTGGAATCATAACCGAAAGCATCGGCATAAGCTTTTTCGTACAGTTCGTAAGGCAAATGCATTTTGTGAGGCTGCCAACGGTCCGCACAGGCTATGTAGAGATCCTTTTTGCCCGGAACCTTGAATACGCTGGAAACCTGACTGTGGAATGAAGTGTGACTTTCATCTGTGGGATGAGGGTCTCCAAGCACCGTAAACGGGCCGTGCCAGGTGTCGGCAATGGCCAGCTCGGAAGGATTAGGCAGGTAGCAGGTGGTTCCTGAGGTGATAAGATAGTGCTTACCCTTTCTCATAAAGTGCGCGTTGGCTTCACGGACATAGGGCGGATAGGGACGCGGAAAATGGGTTGAATAATATCCTGTAACGTTTGTGTAATCCTCTGTCAGATCAGCACAGATGGTCTCTGAATGGACGCGCTCAAAATAGTAATATGCCTTTCCGTCGGGAGCTACAACAAGGTCGAAATCTCCCGCACTCATATTCAGGGGATAAAGCCTTTCACGAACAATGGTGTAGGGCCCCAATAAACTGTCGGCTGTGAGCACGGTCTCACACTGTGTGCCATCTTTTTCAACGATCTTGAGCCAACAAACGAACTTTTTTGTTTTCTTGTTATAAATGATATGAGGCCGATCCATGCACGAGGATGGGTGCAGAGTTGAACTTGGATCATCGGTGTTTGGGGGGATGATCAGTCCAAGATCCTCCCAGTTGTAAAGATCGGTGGATCGGTAGCAGCGCACACCCCAATGCCAGATATTCTTTTTGGGGTCGGTAAATTCTTTGTTCTCTCCGTACCAATAATAGACTCCGTCAAGATACATGATCGAACCGCCGTGAGCATGGATACGTTTGCCCTCGGTGTCAAGCCATACCTGACCCGGGCGTATACTGTTGTATTGATTGTACATTTTCATATCCTTTCTGATGATTTGTTCATATCGTCGACAGTCTTAGCAGCGGCATTGGATACAATACTCTTTTTTTCCAAGACCGTGGAAGAAGCAATCCTATTTTAAATCATTATAACAACATTTCATCTTAAAGTCAATATAAAGCAAAACAAATCATATAGCCGAATATGAGCTGCACAAAAAACGGTAGGGGACCGGCGGCCATCGACGCCCCGAGAACGCGTTCTCTTGTAACGGGCTGTCGAGGGCGCCAGAGCCCCCTACCGAGCTTGATATATAAGCTTGAAGCTTGGTGTCCTTCATGAAGGCATACGAACCACTGACTTCATCAAAGACAGGTCATTATGGATCGAAGCTTGATTTTCTATAAGGTGCAAGAATTTAATATTCGATGATCTCCACAGACATTGGCTGCAGCGTAAGATGAAGCGTGTCCGGACAAGAGACGCCATATTCGCTTGGGAACAGCCGAATTTCGGCGTCGGCGGTCTCCTTGGATACATTCACGACAAGCAGCACCGTTTTGGATCGGTCGTCCATCTGCCAGACGCCGCCGACCACCTGCCGCATGGTAATGTCGGAGGAGGTGATGGGCGGAATGTTGGATTGGATATGCGGCGGACGAAGCAAGCTGCCCTTGTTGAAGATATCGGTATAACGATAGCGTGTATGCACGACTTTTTCCAAGAATTTCATGCGCTCCTCATTGTAGACAACATGGGCATTGAGCCAGCCGAGCTGTTGTCCAAATACAAGTGCTTGCGCAAGATGGTAGCGGAAATAATCGTCATCATCCCGTTTGGCGCCGTCCGTATATCTGCCGATCATTTGGACGTATCCTGCATAAATGGCAGGGAAAGCGGGCACATCGTCACCCATGGTCCACACCCAGGTCAGGAAGCCGTCGAAGGATTTGACATACGCCTCCGCATTGGACTCGGTAAAATAGAATTTATCATCGGGCTTGCGGGCGTTGATCTTCTCCATCATCAAGCGGTATCCGTCGGACCAATAGCTGCCTCCGCCGGGAAGATGTGAATGCTCCGGGTTTCGGCAAGGATAGGAGGGAACTGCGGCGATCTGGTCAAAATAGACCCCATCAATGGGCATAGTGGCTTCCATTTCCCGTACGACCTCATCTATGATCTGATGCCAACGGGAAAAGGAGGGGCAAATGGGCGCAAGACGCGTATCCTGACCGCTTGCCTTTTTCTGGGGATATTTGACGTAATAAAGCGCTCCGTTCGACTTGATCACGGCGCCGTGGATGCCAACATTGCTGAAATTTTCCGCAAAGCCCTCATCTGCGTCATCCATTTCCCAGCTGACCGCATTGATGTAGGGGAAGACATACAATCCGGCGTCCTTTAGCTTGCGCATTCCCTCTTTTGCGATGTCGCGCGCAGGCAAAAAATGAGGATAATTGATGTTGAAGGGGATATCGTGCCAATTGTATACATGATAAGCCACGGGCGTGCCAAGACGCTCCTTCAGCGCGATGGCTGCATTGATCCAATAATCCTTTTCATACCGTTCGGATACGGCAGCCAGCGTCATGGGGCGCGCCTCCATTTGCTTTTCGGAATTCGGAATGTAATCGCAGATCCAATAAGGGATCTCCTTGAGGGATCGCGGCGTGTCGGGACGTCCCTTTTCGGGCAGCCATTTTGCCGATCTGCGGACGAACGAGGCATACAGCATGGTTGCGTCATACCAATCCCCGGTGATGGCCTCCCAACGGATATAGCCCGCCACGCAGAAGGAATTGGCGACGGTTCCCGATCCAATGGCGGGGAAAAGGATCTGCAGATCTCCGCGATGCTCCTTTGCCTGTACGGCGAAGAGCTTCATGCAGGCATCGGGGTCGTGAACGCCGAGGTAGATGCCGCCCTTTTCGCCCCACCACGCAAAATACTGCATGGACATATTGTGCCCCGGATAGCGGTCACGCTTTTTGAAGCCGCGCTCTCCCGCATACATAATAGCCCGTCCGCAGCAGTCGGGGACAAACAAATGCAGCGGCTCTCCCTTGAGCAGGGGAGTCGGATAGGAGATCTCCGTGACAGAATATGTATCGGAATGATTGATCACCTCCATGTACCAGGAGATCCCTTTTTCATCGGGCTTGCCTGTGACGGCGACTGTAATATCTCCGTACAGTGCACAGCCCGACAGCCAAAATTGGAGCTGCGTATCATCGTGAACGCAGCGCACCGCGCTCCAATCGGACGCAGAATCCAAGGTGAAGCTTTCGTGGTCGAGGTTCTCCAAGCACAATTTGAAAACAGGGGAACGAAGGACAGACAATTCCCGAAAATGACCGCCCTCAAAGCAGATCCCCCCATCCGTGACGGAAATATCAAGTGACCAAAAGGGCTTTTCCAAATGTAATACTTCCATTTGCTTTTCCTCCCGAATGACAGATACGATATCAAACGGTCTTGCCCTTGCGTGAGCGCGCGTGGGCACAATGCCGTTAGCGAGTTGCTTTCATTATATCATAAAATGCAATAATGTCAAGCAACCTGTGGTTGAGAAAAAGGGCGTTCACCGCCTTTTTTAAACAAGTTGTGTACTTACGGCATGCTTGGAGCCCGATATTTTTGCGACATTATTGACAAGCAAATGAAATGATGCTAAAATGAATAAAATGGCAGAAAAGGAGCTTGCATATGTCTATTAAGGTTACCAATAAGAACAAACGGTTTGTCCTGAACACCAAAAACACGACCTATGCCTTTGAGGTCTTCAAGGGACATTATCTGATCCATAACTATTACGGCAGAACAAAACAGCGCTTTCAGGGCGTAAAGCCGAGAAGCCTGTCCTTTGGCGCATATGAGGCGCAATACGGCAAAAGATACTCTCCCGACGCGCATTCGATGGAGATCTCCTTCTACGGCTCGGGCGATTTCAGAGATACCTCGCTCCGTATCTGCGGCAAGGACGGCACGGGCGTGACCGATTTCAGATACAAGTCCTTCCGTATTTTTGAAGGACGCCACAAGATCGACGGACTGCCCTGCGCGCGTCCCGACGCGGATAGCGAAACGCTGGAGATCCATCTGCGCGACAAGCTAAGCGGCTGCGACCTCTACCTCTATTACACCGTTTTCCCCGAAAGCGACGTCATCAGCCGCCATATGGTGATCGAAAATAACGGTAAGCATACCGTGCGGATCGACCGCTGCCGCCCGATCGAGCTTTGCCTTGAGCGCGGCGATCTTGATATGATCACCCTTTGGGGCGCGTGGAATAACGAAAGCAATTATCAAAGAGTCCCTCTCCATCACGGCGTGCAGTCGGTCGGCTCGCGCAGAGGCGCTTCCTCGCATCAGTATAACCCCTTCATGGCGATTTGCGAGCATAGCGCGACCGAGGAAAAGGGAGAGGCTTACGGCTTCAATTTCGTCTATTCGGGCTCGTTCCAGAACTCTGTCGAGCTTGATGGCAAGAACAGAACGAAGGTACAAATGGGTCTTTGTCCCGACGATTTTGCCTACACGCTTGAGGTCGGTGAGCGCTTTGAGTCGCCCGAGGCGGTGATGACCTACTCGCCGTCGGGACTCGGACAGATGACGCGGAATTTCCACAATTTCGTGCGTAAGAATATTATGCCTGCTGTTTCGCACAAGCCCCATCCCGTGGTGCTGAATACTTGGGAGGCGTGCTACTTTAACATTGACGAGCAAAAGCTGCTGCAATTCGCGAAAAAAGGCGCTGAAATGGGCTTTGATATGCTGGTCATGGACGACGGTTGGTTTGGCGAGCGCCACAACGACAAAGCAGGGCTTGGCGATTGGTACGAAAACAGGGAAAAGTTCCCGAACGGACTTGCCGCGTTTGTGCGCGAGGTCAAAAAGCAGGGCATCCAATTCGGCATCTGGGTCGAGCCCGAAATGGTCAATCCCAATTCCGAGCTTTACCGCGCGCACCCCGATTGGGCGCTTCACGTTGCGGGCAGAGAGCCGTTGCTTTCCAGAAATCAGCTTGTGCTGGATATGTCGCGTGACGATGTGATCGAGTACTTGATGAATATTTTCGATAAGACCTTTGACGGGGTGGATTTGGACTACTTCAAATGGGATATGAACAGACACCTTTCTAACGTTGGCTCGGCACTTTTGCCCCCCGAACGGCAGGGCGAGGTCTCTTTTAGACACATCAAAGGCGTATACCGTTTGCTGGATTGGTTTACAAAACGCTTCCCGAACGCCGTGATCGAGACCTGCTCGGGCGGCGGTGGGCGCTACGACCTTGGTATGATGCAGTACGGCATACAGATCTGGACAAGTGACAATACCAACCCGTACAGAAGAACGATGATCCAATCGGGTGCCATCACGGCATACCCCGCGCTGACGATGTCCTGCCACGTTTCCAATCCCAAGGAGGATATGAGATCGCTTGATTATCGCTATAAGGTGGCGCTTGAGGGTATGCTTGGTTACGAGCTGAACATTCTGGAAATGTCGGACGAGATCAATGCCGAGATCTCACGGCAGATCGCGGAATACCGCACGTTGGAGCACGTGATGCGAGAGGGCGATTTCTTCCGTTTGGCGGCTCCCGAAAAGGAAACCTATTCGGCGTATTATTATGCGACCCCCGACCGCTCGGAGCTGCTTTTGACGCTTGTGGAGAAAAAGGACTGTAAGGCGGGCACATCGAAGCCTTTGAAGCTGAAAGCCGCCAAGCAGGACGCCGTTTACACGGATGTGTTCAGCGGCGAGCGCTACACGGGCAAGGAGCTTGCAAGCGGTCTGACGCTTTCGCTTACGGGTGAGGCAGATAGCGCGAAATTACTGTATTTGAAGGAAAATCAATAAACGGTTTGCGTTTTTTGTGACACAGAATGACGATTTTGGAGGTATAACACAATGAAAGAACACATACTGACAATACGTGAGCCCGCAAAGGCGGTTCCTTCCAACAAGCTTTCCGACGGCGCGATCACGGGCAACGGTGACGTGACGGCGGTGCTGGCGGGCAGCGCGGACAGAGTGCATATTTATATCGGTAAGGCGGATTTTTGGAAGGCGGATGGCGTCGTGGAGAAGGGAAAGCTGCTTGGCGGTCCTGTTCCCTTAGGACTTGTGGAGATCCTGCTGCCCCATCTTGCCTATGCGGACTATAAGGTAGAGCAAAATATCGACAAGGCTTACATTAAGCTTGATCTCACCGAGAGGGGCTTTGGCGCCAGCCTCAAAATCACCGCTTGCGCTGAGGAAAATACGTTCATTTTTGAGCTTGACCGCAGTCATCCTATGGTATCCGCTTCGATCTCCTTGCTGCCCTTAGAAGGGAATGATGCAATCGTTGACCTCGGCTCGGAGCAGGACGTTAGCTATTCGATCCGCGGCTTTGATGCGCCCGAGCTACGATTCCCATCCTACGGCATCTGCGCGCTGCGACAGATCTCGCGCACGGTGGGGGATGGCAAAGAGCGCATCGTATGGGCACTAACGGTCCGCACCAATCACGATACCGCCGCTTATAAGAGACAGGCGATCGAGTATGTGAGAGATCTGGATGGGCGTGCTTGTGATAAGCTCTTGAAGGATCACGCCGCGTGGTGGCAGCGCTTCTGGGCAAAGAGCGGTGTCGAGCTGCCCGACGAGCAGCTGGAGTTGTATTGGTACGCAAGTCTTTACGCGATCGCGTGCTGCGCGAGAAATAAGAAGTTTCCCCCCGGCATATGGGGAACCTACTGCACCGCGGACGGTATGCGTTGGTCGGGCGATTATCACCTGAATTATAACTACGAGGCGCCCTTTTATGCGTTGACATCCTGTAACCATACTGAGCTGATCGAGTGCTACTGCGCACCTTTTAACGACTTTTTACCCACCGCCCGACGCTTTGCGAAGGAATTTTTGGGCATTGACGGGGCATATTTTCCCGTTGGCATCGGTCCGCTTGGCCTTGAAACGGATCAGCGCCCCGGAACCAAGGAAAACGGGCACCTTTTCCTTGGGCAAAAGAGCAACGGCGCGTATGCTGCGGTGATTCCCATGATGCATTGGTACGGTACCAGAGACACGGAGTTCGCAAAACGCGAATATTACGGTTTTCTCTTGTCTGTTGCCGAGTTTTGGGAAAATTATCTTGTCTTTGAGAACGGAAAATATCAGATCTACAACGATTGTCTCAACGAGGTCGGATGGTGGGCAGGACCCGATCACATGCCCCACGGGCACGACGAAAAAAATCCTATCGTATCCCGAAATCTTGTCAGAATGCTGATGAAGCTGATGATCGACCTGTCGTTGGCACTTGGCGAGAACACCGATAAAATACCGAAGTGGCAGCACATCCTTGACCACACCCCGATCGCCGACACCTTCCTGCATGAGGGTGAGACGGTTTTGCGCGGTGTGGATGGCTGCGAGGTTATCAGAGAGGTCTCCTTGGAAGCGATGTACCCCATCGGCGGCATCGGAAAATACACCACGCCCGAAATGTATGAGGTGGCAAAGAATACCCATAAGCAGTATCAAATTTGGGAAAGCGGCAACCGCTTCTGCTCCTACTACCCCATGGCGGCAAGGCTTGAGTATCCACCCGAGGAGATCATTGCGCATATACACGAAAATATCGAGAAGTACGCCCTGCCCAGCGGAATGTTTCGTTTTGGAGGCGGCGGACTTGAAAACAGCACCGCGATCCCCGCAACGGTCAACGAAATGCTGCTGCAAAGCTATGAGGATATCATTCGCTTGTTCCCCGTGTGGGATCGAAACAAGGACGCGAGCTTCCACGGTCTTCGCGCCAACGGCGCGTTTGTGGTCGACGCCACGCTGAAGGGCGGTAAGATCCGTGCCGAGCTTCTCAGCGAGCAGGGCAAGACCCTCACCGTTGAAGCGCCGGGCGTCGGATACGTGCTTTTGACGGGGGATGGAAAAGAGCTTCCCCTGACCGAAAAATTCACAACCGTTGACACGAAAAAGGGTGAACGTATTAAGATTTTTGCAAAATAAACTTCCGAAAAAATCTTGAAACACAAAAAAGAGCTTCGATCGATCGAAGCTCTTTTTGCGTTAGAGCGCTTTATATTTGCGTCGGTATTCCGATGGCGAAAGCTTTTGCTTTTGGCGGAATACACGCGAGAGGGCAAAGACGTCCCGAAAGCCGGTCTGCTCCGCGATCTCGGATATCGAAAGCTCGGTATTCAGAAGCATATCCTTTGCAATGGAGAGGCGATGGGAGATCAGATAATCGTGGGGGGAAATGCCGTAGGTTTGCATAAACAGCTCCGACATATAAGTGCGCGACAAGAAAACGGCATCTGCGATATCCTGTGTGGAGATCGGACGGTTGTAATTTTGCCGAATGTAAGCGGCTGCCCGCTGTATAGCATGTGCCGATTGCTGTTGGTGCGCAATTTGATTTTTACCGGAATGAAATGCAATTAAAATATTGTAGATCTGTGCGGAGATTGCGGCATAGTCCGGGGCGGTATCCTCCTCGGTCATTTGAAGCAGCGCTTCCAAGCGCTCGTCGGTGTCGCAAAATATTTGGCCGGTCAAGGGGAATACGGGGCCCAGCGTCTGCTCGGTATAGCGCTGAAGCGCCTCGCTGACGGCGCCGCTGAAATGAAGATATTTGAATTCCCACCCGCCCTTTTGGGCACTGTATTCGTGCGGCAGCTTGTTGTTGATCAGCATAGCGGTGCTCGGCGCAAGGTCATAGTCCTTGTCCCGATAGTGAAGGTGCCCCGCGCCGCTTATGGTGATGAGCAGCTGGATGGAGTGGTGATTTTTTCGCATCACGCGAAAGGTATCGGTGCATCGGTAATGCCCGACGTACTGCGCATCAAAATGGCAGCTTTTCAGCGAAAAGGGGGTAATGATCTCGTTTCGCCGATAGGAGATCAGATTGTCCTTTTCCCATTGGGGTATTTCCTTGCTTTTCATATCAACCTCCTGACAAAAAGCCAAAAAAGAACGACATATTGCTATGGAATACAGCGTTAAAATTTGATATTATACAGTTGTAAGTTGTTTTGATGAGAAAAGAAGTATATTTTCTTCAAACTCATTATAACACATTTTTGCAAAAATGCAAGTTAAAAGCACAAAAAGGAGGATGCTATGGAGTTCCATTTTCCCAAATTCAGGTCCGTCGATGCAGAATTAGACAAAACCTATCATTATAGGTGTGAGCTATATAATCGCCACATCAAGCAAACGCCCGCAGGGCGCGTTGTCACCGAGTTTTTGGTGGACGTGCCGTGGGCGGGCATCTATAATACAATCAATTGCGCGGCAATGCACCATTTCCGTGAGGGACGGTGGCTGAGCTCTGCCGAGGTCTTAAACGAATATGCAAGATTTTGGTGCACCGAGGGCAATCCCCGTTTGTATAGCTTTCCCATTGCCGATAGCATTGTGGCGCTTGCCAAGGTGACGGGGGATCTGTCGCTTGCCGACGAGCTGTACCCACACCTTGTTCGCATCCACGACGCATGGCAGGACCATCGGCTGGAGAACGGCATGTACTCACAGAAATGCGGCTATGACGGTATGGAATACTCGATCTCGGGCAACGGTATTCGCCCTACGATCAACTCTTATATGGCGGCTGACAAATATGCGCTTGCCCTGCTTGCAGAGCGTGCGGGGGACCCGGAAAAGGCGGATCTTTTCCGGCGCGAGGCAGATATCCTGAGGCAACAGATCAACGAAGTGCTGTGGAACGAGGACATCGGTATGTTCGGCGTGATTTCAAAGGAAGGGGAAAAGCAGAACGTGCGCGAGCAGATCGGCTATATTCCGTGGACGTACGGGCTTGCCGATGACGGACGGGACGGATGCTTTCAAAATTTGTTGGATCCAGCCTGCTTCCTTGCCCCACACGGGCTTCGCACCGCAGACGCGTCGCATCCCGATTACAGAAAAGAGTTCCACCACGAGTGCTTGTGGAACGGCCCCATCTGGCCCTTTGCGACGGCGCAGACGCTGACCTCCGTGATCGAATATTTGAACACGACCGAGCATCCGACGATCACCCCGAAGGACTTTACACAGCTGCTGCTGCTGACCTACGCCTATTCGCACCGCGATACCGACGGATCGCCGTATCTGGATGAGAATATGGACCCCGACACGGGCATCTGGCTTGCGCGCGAGATCATGCGCGGATGGAACAATCCCAAAAAGGATCCCGAGCGCGGCAAGCATTATAACCATTCGTCATTCATTGATCTTGTTATGACGGGCATTTGCGGCATTCGTCCCGCGCTTGACGGTACCTTGACCGTGCGTCCCCTTGGCACCTCGCTTTCGGGCTTCGAGGTCAGCGACGTGCCTTACCACGGACGTTTACTTGACGTGGAATGGGATGAAAAGCTTGGACTCAAATTGGTCGTGGATCAAAAAAAGGAATATCGCAGCGCGGCATCCGAGGCGAAGATCACGGTAAAAATTTAAAGAAAAGGAATAATAGCAATGGAAAAAGTAAAGGATTCTTTCAAAAAGCACCCCGATCCCATATTTGGCGGTCCCGAAGTAGGCACGATGTTTGATGCGTTCGTGCGTGAGAGAGACGGCAAGCTGCGCATGGACGTATCGTGGCGTCCGCAAAAGGCGTTGGCGGTGAGCTTTTCCGAGGATGGCTTGCATTGGAGCGAGCCGCAGATCACGTTGCGCAACGACCCCGATTCAAGCTGGGAGCACAACTTAAATCGGAACTGCGTGATACCTGCTCCGGACGGAAAGGGCTATTGGATGTGGTATACCGGTCAGGCAAGCGGTCATTCGTGGATCGGCGTTGCCAAGTCCGAGGACGGCATTCATTTTGAGCGATTCCGCAAGGACCCGATCCTTTCGCCCGAAACCGATTTTGAGGGCGAATCGGTTATGAACCCCTTTGTTATGTATGAGGACGGGAAGTTCAAAATGTGGTACGCTGCCGGCGAGACCTATGAGCCAAACGTGATCTGCTATGCCGAATCGGATGACGGTGTGAATTGGAAAAAATATGAGGGCAACCCCATTTTCTCTTGCAATCCCGAAAAGGAATACGAGCAGAACCGCATTGGCGCTTGCGACGTTTTGCGGGATGAAAAGGGATATCTGATGTTCTACATCGGTTATCGCGATATCCATACGGCTTGCGTTTGTGCCGCACGCTCCGAAAATGGTATCACCGATTGGAAGCGCGTGAAGGAAAATCCGCTTGTCACACCGACACCCGGCACGTGGGATGAGGATTCCTGCTACAAGCCGACCGTCGTGCGCACCGCGGACGGCACCTACCGCCTGTGGTACAACGGCCGCCGTAAGGCACCGGAATACATCGGCTACGCCGAGGGGAAGATTGAATAGAAAAAAGTCCGCTAACGGATACCGTTAGCGGACTTTTTGCGTTTTTGTTATTTACGCTTTGTTAATTTCGTCGATCAGCATCGTGCGCAGGACCTGCGGGTCGCAGTTGCCCTTCAGCTGCTTCATACACTTGCCAAAGAGCGCCATCAGCGCCTTTTCCTTGCCGCCCTTGAAGTCGGCAACGGCCTTGGGATCGGCGGCGATCGCTTCCCTCACGGTCTTCTCAATCAGCCCCGTGTCGTTGGACACGATGAAGCCGTTCTCCTCGGCGTACCTCGCGGGGGAGAGCTCCTGCTCGAACATCGCTTCCAGGATCTTTTTCGCGTTGCCGCGGCCGACCTTGCCGTCACTCACCAGCACGATCAGCTCGCCAAGCGCCTTGCCACTTACCGTCAGTTGATCGGCGGTGAGCTGCTTTTTGTTGAGCACGTTCATGCAGTCCGAGATCAGCCAGTTGGCGGCTTCCTTCGCGTTACCGCAAACGGCAAGCGCGCCCTCAAAGCAATCGCACAGCGCGCGGCTGCCTGTCAGGATATCGGCATCGTAATCGCTGAGCCCAAGACCTGCCGTGTAGCGCGCCTTCTTGACCTCGGGGAATTCGGGAAGGGATGCCTTGATGGAGTCATACCAAGCATCGTCAATGACGATGGGCATAATGTTGGGATCGGGGAAGTAGCGGTAATCGCCTGCGGTCTCCTTGGAGCGCATCGCAAAGCTCTTGCCCTTCACGTCGTCCCAGCGGCGCGTTTCCTGCACAAGCTCCTCGGTGCCGTTCTCAATTGCGTCGATGTGGCGCGCGGTCTCGTACTCAATGGCGCGAACGATCGCGGAAAGCGAGTTCATATTCTTCATTTCGGTACGCACGCCAAGCTTATCGCTGCCCTCGGGGCGAACCGACAGGTTGACGTCGCAGCGCATCGAGCCTTGTTCCATACGGCAATCGGAGACCTTCGCAAAGCGCAGAAGAGAGCGCAGGCGCTCCAGATACGCGACCACCTCGTCAGCGGAGGAAAGGTCGGGTTGGCTGACGATCTCGATCAGCGGTACGCTTGTGCGGTTGAAGTCGACAAGCGAGGTGCCCGTCCAATCGTCGTGTACCAGCTTGCCCGCATCCTCTTCCATATGGATCTGCTTGATACGGATCGGCTTTTTGCCGTTTGCGGTCTCGATCTCGACCGTGCCGTTGACGGCGACGGGCGCAAACCACTGTGTGGTCTGATACGCGGCGGGCAGATCGGGGTAGTAGTAGCTCTTTTTGTCGAAAGTCGTGGTGCGGTTGATGTGACAGTTCAGCATCATACCGGCGGTCATACCAAGGTCGACGACCTTTTTGTTGACGATGGGGAGCATGCCGGGCATACCGCAGCAAGCGGGGCAAACGTGATCGTTTTGCTCGCCGCCGAACTCGGCAGAGCAGGAGCAGAAGATCTTGGACTTGGTCGCCATCTCAACGTGGACCTCAAGTCCGATCACAGTTTCAAATTTCATCTTATTTGCCCTCCTTTTCAAAGCTCTCGGCAAGGGCGAGCAGAGCGCCGTCCGAGAAGGCGGGTCCCATCAGCTGAACGCCGTTCGTCACCACTGCGGGCAAGCCCGTCACCGAGGCGGGCGCGGTGTAGACGTTTTCTTCAAACGCGCAGTCACCCTCGGTGTATGCCATCTTGGAAACGGCAGGGAGCAGCACGGCATCAAACTCGGCAAAGATCTTAGCAAAGGCTTCCACGATCACGCGGCGCACGCGCATCGCCTTGTCGTACTTCGCCATATAGTTTTTGGTGGAAAGCACGTCGGAGCCGTAAAGGATCGCGGTCTTGAGCGCAAGGCCGAAGGATTCGGTGCGGCTGTTCGTGTAAAGCTCGTCAAGATTCTTATAATTTCCCGTACGGTAGCCGTATTTCACGCCATCGTAGCGCGAAACGTTGTTGCAAAGCTCGGCGCACATCAGCATATTCCAAGCGGCGTTGGCAGAGGCGATCACGCCCGCGTCAATTTCGCAAATTTCAATAC
>JAGALS010000095.1 GCA_017625065.1 Clostridia bacterium
ATCTCGGCATGATAGGCGTACAAAAGTACGTCGAATGCCGAGAGCGTCGCCTAAAAAACACACATAAAAATTGAAATTCGCAAGAATTTCTACCTAAAAAAACCGCTTTCCCTGCCATTTTTGTGACAGAAAAAGCGGTTTCCCTTTTATTTTCTTTTCGTGTGTTTTTGTTCGGCGCTAAATGAATCAGCCCCTTTTCAATGTTTACTTAATGAGAAATTATAATTCGGGATCTTCAGGGTCCTCGGGATATTCAGGGTCCTCGGGATATTCAGGATCCTCGGGATATTCAGGATCCTCGGGATCTTCAGGTTCACCGCCGCCGGGGTTGTTGGGATCCTCGGGATCCTCCTCGGGATTCTCCTCAAAATCCTCGGGACCCTGAGGGCCGCTGGGATTTTCGGGAGCTTCGGGATCCTCGTCACCCGAATTGTCGGGAATGACGGTGACCTCGGTGGTGTTGTACTCGGACAGAGCAAGCTCAAGCTTACCGGAGGAAAGAAGCTCATCTTCGTACTTGATCTCAAAATCTGTCGCAACGGTCTGGATGCGGGTGCCGCTGATGGTCATCACGATCGACTTGAAGGTGGTTACGGTGCCCTCCTCGGCATCCTCAACGGTCACGGTGAACTCGGCAGAGGTGCTATAGGTCTTG
The DNA here is from genome assembly GCA_017625065.1 of Clostridia bacterium. GTDB lineage: Bacteria > Bacillota > Clostridia > Oscillospirales > CAG-272 > Firm-07. Next base: position 656 of record JAGALS010000095.1, read on the forward strand.
CTTGCGGCATCATAGGTCAGGTCCTTGTGCGTGACCTTGGTCGTGCCGGAGATCTCGTCAACGATCGAGAAGAACAAATACTCGTTTCTGAGCGATGCCGCCTCCTTGGCGCTCTCCCCGCTGGAGATCGGAGTGCCGTCCTTGGCCGTGAGAGAATACTCGTTTCCGTTCAGTCTGAGTATGCTTTCCTGGACCTGGCTGCCGGATGTCAGCTTGACCGCAACGGTCACGTTCTGCAACGTGGTGCTGTCAACTGCCATACCGTACTGTGTGATATTGACACCGTCAAAGATCGTTTCGGCGGTTTTGGTCTGCTTGCAGACGGTGCAGGTATAGGTCATCACGCCGTTTTCGGTTTCGGTGGCGAAGGTGGTCTCCTCACCGTTGTTCCAGGTGTGCTCGGCCTTGTCCGATACCTCGGTGCAGCCTTCGTCCTCGCAGGCGTGCCAGTGGTGTGTCGCATCCTTTGCCCACTCTTCCTTAAAGGTGTGGTCGCCGCAGCTTGTCAGCGCCAGTGCGGTGGAAGCGCACAGGATCGCGGCAAGGATCAGGGTCAATACTCTTTTTTTCATAAAACTTTCCTCCATCGAACAAAATTAGGCTCATTTGTGTATAAAAGATGGGTCAACTTAATTGTAGCACATACATATAAATAAGTCAAGAAAAAATTATTGTTTTTGGAAAAATAGCCAAAAAAGATTGACGGTTTTGGTGTTACGTGCTAAAATGAAGTCAACTTTTCCCGAAAAGGAGCGCTGTGGGCTGTATGAAGAAAAGCAATATTGTATTGATCGGTATGCCGGGCTGCGGCAAAAGCACGCTGGGAGTGGTGCTTGCCAAGCTCCTTTGCAAGGATTTTGTGGATGTGGACCTGCTGATCCAGCGCCGTGTCGGAATGGGCTTGCAGGAGTATATCGACCGTTTTGGGGTGGATGCTTTCCTGCGCGCCGAGGCAGATACGTTGCTTGATCTGGACGTTGAAAACGCCGTGATCGCCACGGGCGGCAGCGCACCGCTGCTCAGGGATGGCGCTGCCAGGCTCTGCGCGCTTGGCGAGGTCGTGTGGCTGGATCTGCCCCTATCGGAGATCGAGCGGCGCGTCACAAACCTCGGCAGCCGCGGGATCGCGATGCGGGCGGGCGAAACGCTTTCGGATATTTACGCGCAGCGCACTCCTTACTATGCGGCGATCGCCGATCGGCGCGTGCAGCTTGACAGTACGGATATTGCCACGGGTGCGATGCGCCTGGCGGCGCTTTTAAAAAAATAAAAAAATTTCAAAAACCCCTTGACAAATGAAAACCCTTGTGCTAATATATACGGGTACGCCGAAAGGCGACGTGCGGCTTTAGCTCAGTTGGATAGAGTGCCTGGCTACGAACCAGTAGGTCGAGGGTTCGAGTCCCCCAAGCCGCGCCAGAAAAAAGCACTGCGAAAGCAGTGCTTTTTTCTTATCCAAGCCGCAGGCTTGGTATATCATCCGCCGCAAGGCGGTATATCATCAGCCCAAGGGGCTGTATATCATCACGCGTCAGCGTGTATTTCCCTGCGGCTTGATGAGATACAACACTC
>JAGALS010000096.1 GCA_017625065.1 Clostridia bacterium
AAGTTGCCCCACTGCCACAGATGTGGCAACTATCCTTTAGCCTCCCTTGTGTAAAGGGAGGTGGCACGGCTTGCCGTGACGGAGGGATTGTTTTTTCTGATTTTTCACGAGTACAACCCCTCAGTCAGCTGCGCTGACAGCTCCCCTTACACAGGGGAGCCTTCCGCTGCGGCGGAAACTGTGCAAAGCTAAAGCTTTTTGGAACCACCAGCACCGCTGGTGGTTTTCTATATACAACAAAAAGAAAGCCTTGTGCCAAAATGGCGCAAGGCTTTCTTTTTAGCGTGATGTTACATCTCGTCCGAAAACATCATGCCCATCATATAAAATTCGGAAAATACGGGATCGCTGGAAAGCTCTCTCACCTGCGCGCTCTTTGCGATCGCAACCGCACGTGCTTTTTTGCTTTTGTCAAGCAAGATCATCGAAGCGCCGTCAAGGGCGGCGTTGCCAATCACGGCGGTCTTGTCGGACAGCTCATTTGGAATAAGTCCGATACGTCCTGCGTTTTTCACGTCAAGATAGCTGCCAAAGCCGCCCGCAAGCACCAAGCCTTTCACCGCGCTCATATTCACGTTTGCCGTTTTGACAAGCGTGCAAAGCCCCGCGCAGATGGCGCTTTTCGCAAGCTGTACCATGCGTACGTCCTGCTGTGTGAGCACGACGGGTGCGGCGATCTCCGCCTCGTCATCCTCCATATATCCCGTTTCGTCGACTACCTCTGTTTCAAGCAACGCGGCGACCGCATCCACAAGTCCGCTGCCGCAAATGCCGACGGGCGTCGTGTCGCCGATCACGTGCGCAACCAGCGCACCGTTTTCCACCTTCACGCGGTCAACGGCACCAAGCGCCCCTCGCATACCCATCGAAATGCCCACGCCCTCAAAGGCGGGGCCCGCGGCAGTCGAGCAAACGGTCAGCGTTCCGTTATGCACCAACGCCATTTCACCGTTGGTACCGATGTCGGCAAGCAAAACGGTTTTGTTCGCCTCGCAAATATCCGAAGCAAGCAACGCACACACCGTATCAGCCCCCACAAAGGCGGCAATACAAGCGGGCAAATAGACCTTGGCATCGTTAGCAAGTGCAGAAAGCCCAAGCGCCTCGGCGCTCATCGTTTCGTCAAACAAACGCTCCACGTAAAAGGGCGCGTGCGAAAGCGGCTCGGTCGAGGTCTCCGTGAGCAGATACAGCATTGCCGTATTGCCCGTGACCACCAGCACATCGATCTCTTTAGCGGAGATCTTTGCGCTTTTGGCAAGCGCTTCCAGCATCTCATTGATCGCGCCGCGCACAGAGCGCGCAAGCGCGTTTGCATCCCCACCCATTGCCGCTTCAATGCGCGAGATCACGTCCGCGCCGTAGGCAGATTGGGGGTTGAGCATACCGTAGTCGGCAAGCACCGTGCCGTTTGTGGCGTAAAGTCTTGCCGCCATCGTGGTGGTGCCGATATCAAGGGCAACGCCGTAGCGGCTGAACATCGGATCCAGCGGCTGATCAAGGGTCTTGCCCTCCATCAGCACAAGGTCGCCCGACGAGCGATCCAAATGCACGATCTCGCAATCCCCTGCGGCAAACGTGCAGCAAAGCAAGCGCACGCCCGCGGTGATCTCCTCGTCTGTCAGCGCTTTTTTCTCGTTATCCGAAAGGGGCGATACCTCGCCCTTGACGATCGCCTTGCACTTGCCGCATTTACCGTGGCCGCCGCAAGGGATCTCGGTCGTGGCAAGCTCGGAGAGCCGATCTCCCACGGCAAGAGAACGCTTTTCCCCGTTAACGGTGACGGTGATCATTTTTTGCTCTGCGCTCATGCCTTATCCTCACATGTGAACAGCATCGCACCGAAATAGGTCACGGTATCCTGTCCGTTGATGTACTTCATCCCTGCGACCTTCGCAAGTCCCGACACGTTCACGCCGTACGCTTCAAGCGAGGGCATTGCGAGATGGGGGAAGCGGCAGGGCTCGTTTGTGCGCTTTGCGCAGGTCTCGCACACGCCGCAGCCGCCTGCGCCAAGATGCAACACGTTCTTGATCTCAAGCTCGTCAAAAAGCCCTCTGAACTTTTGCGCGATCTTATACATCTGCTTTTTGGCGTCGATCATACCCTCAAAGTCAAAGCTATCCTCAAGCGCCGTCACGGTTTGATACACGAAGGCATACTTGTAGTTTTTGATCTCACCCATCAAGGCGTCGATATCGCCGACGTCGGGGGGACACATATGGCATTTGCCGTACACGCCGCAAGCATTGGAGGCGCACATATCGCGGAACGCCCGATCAAGGGGAATTTCGCTTGTGGAGATCACGTTTGCTTTGTACGTGCCAAGCTCCGTAGCACGCGTGACGATCTGTTCAAACAGTTGCTTATTTTCCATAATATTCCTTCACCGCCGCAAAGAAAGCGTCAATGTTGTTCCAAGGAGTCATAGGGGGAATGTCGCAGCCCGAGGAGATCACAAAATTCGGGTACTCGCAGCACTTTTCCATAATGCCGATGGTCTCTTCTCTGACCTTTTCGGGCGTACCCATACGCAACACGCCTGCAGGATCGACGTTACCCATCACGGGGATATCCGCGGGGAACTTTTCGATCATGCTCTTCATATCGATCGAGTTGCCGAAATGGTAAGCAGCCGCGCCGAAGGACAGGAAGGACTCGGTCATAAGGGGTGCATTGTCGCCGCAGTTGTGGTAGACCAGAATAAAGTTGTCATCCTGTACTGCATCGACAATTTTCTTAACGTAGGGCGAGGAGAACTCCTCCTCAAGTGCGGGAGAGAGCAAGCCCGCAACGGGCTCTGCCATCACGACACCGTTCGCGCCCGCTGCCTTGTAAGCCTTCGCGTATTCCACAAGGAAATCGGTGACCTTTTCCAGCACCAGATGCACCATATCGGGATCGTCATAGCAATCCATCATGATCTCGGAAACGTCCAGAAGACGTGCGGCAAGCGAGAAAGGACCGATGATGCCCGCAAGCACGGGGCGGTCGGTGATCTTCTCGGTCGCCTTCTTGATCGCATCGATATAAAGCCCTGTGCGGCACGCGCCGACGGGGGGTACAGCAAGTGCCTCTGCCTCGTCCATATCGTTGATCAGTCTGCCCACAACAGTGGGGACCTCGTCGTCGGAAATGCTGATCTTCGCGCCAAAGCACTCCGCCTCGACCGACAGATCCATCAGGCTGACCGACGCCGCGGCGTCGGTGCGCTCAGCGACAAGGCGCATACCCTCTGCCTGCTTTTCGCTGTCGGAGATCAGCTCACGCACGGTGCATCCAAGCAAGCTCACCGAGGGGAAGGACAGCACGGGGAGTGCCTTCTTCACGGGGGCAGCGATCATTTGGCTGAGCCATTCCTTCATGTTGTATTTCATAAAAAATTCCTACCTTTATTATGAATAGTAAAACGCGTATTTTTCCATCGCGTCCATCAGCGCCTTCACGTTTTCAAGCGGAACGCCGGGATAAAGCCCGTAGATCATCGTCAATCCCCCCTCGCGGCTGCCGAGCTTGGAGACCTCCTCGCGAATCAGCGCGTCGATCTGCGCAGGCGTTCCGAGAGGGGTGATCCTTTGGCGGTCGATGTCAAGATCGATACAGACCTTACCCTTGATATTCTCGGCGATCCAATCAATGCCGTTCACAAGGTCCTGTAAATTCAGCACCTCAACACCGCTTTCGACCAGGTGGCTCGCAAGCGTGCGGATGTCACCGTCCGAATGCATATGGATCGGCACGCCCGCATCCTTTGCGTACTTCATGAGGCGCGTGTACGAGGGCTTGATATACTTTTCAAACAGCTCGGGCGAGAGCATCGGTCCTTGCTGCATGCCAAGGTCCTCGGGATACGCCATGCGCGAGCATCCGTTATCCACAAAGCGCTTGACAAGTGCCAGATTGAACGCCTCAAGCTGCTCGATCAAGTCAAAAAGCAGCGGCTCCTCGTCCGCCATATCGAACATCAGATTTTCGTAGCCGCGCAGGTCGCAAAGCTGCAAGAAGGTGTGCCCGTGGCGCAAGGCACCACCAAATTCCACACCCTGTGCCCTTTTCTGTGCCCAAGCAGCCTCACGCTTTGCCCAATCCACCTCGTAAAGTCCGTCCGTGGTGTTCGGGTCGGCGATCTGCCACGTTGTGCCAAAGGCGCTCCAATCGGCAAGGGGATGCCCCGTGACCGCACCCGTAATGCCGTCCTGGGATGTCGTCCAGGTGCAGCCCATCGGGTCGGTGTAGGGTTGATCCTTTCTTGCCACCGGGGCAAATTTCGGCTGCCAATCGGGCGCGGGGCGCTTGAAATTCGGGAACAGGAGCTTATGCTCCTCCATCAGGTCAAACAGCGCTTCTCTTGGGTAACTATTCCAGCAAGAGGCGTTGACCGAAAATTTCATCGGGATATAATCAGGTCGCTCAAACCTAATCGCGCGTAATGTATTGTTCATCGTCATTTTCCCTTAAAAAATCATTCTCTTGCAAGCTTGTAAGCAAGGTCAAATGCGAATTCCAAATCCTCGATGCTGCAATGATCCTGCACAAAGTGAGAGGTGCAGCAGACCCAACGCTTTCCCTTCAAATTATTGAATACGCGGCGGATCTCCTTTTCCAGGTCCTCACGGCCGAGAATACCGAGTGCCGACTGCACGCAGATGCCACCGAGAATGGCAAACTTATCCGCATATTTTTCCAGATACAGATCGTGCGACATACCCGCATTTTCCTGCCAAGGGTGCACCATATCAAAGCCGATATCGGCAATGCCGTCCGCAACCTTAAGCACACAACCATCAGAGTGCAAGCTTGCGAAAACGCCCAGAGAATGGATGTGATCGACCACCTTCTTCATGTTGGGGTAGATCAGCTCCTTCCAGATCTCGGGATTAAACATCAGATCCTTTTGCGCGCCCCAGTCGTCGGAAATGTGCACCATATCGGCACCCGCTTCAACGCAGTGCTCGGCATAGCGCTTCACCCATTCCACGTGACGGGCATACAGCTCGGCAAGTTCTTCGGGGTACATCAGCAGATACATCAAATGGTTTTGAATACCAAACGCCCCGTTGAAGCATTCAAAGAAGCCGGGCGTTTGGACGTAGCAGAAGCGTCCGCGCTCCTTGTGATGCGCGATACGGCTCTTCACCTTATCCCACGCGGCGGGATCGTCAACCGAATGATTGTAATCGTTTTCCAACAGAACGTCTGGCGGAACCTCGCCGTCGTTCTCTTCTCTGATACGGCGGAGCGTGATCTTGCTGAACACACGGGGGCCACCGAAAATGTGCGCCATATCAAATTCATATTTGTCTTCAAATGCGGCAACAGATCCCCAATGCTCGGTGATCTGGTCCTTCAAATTCGCCTCTACCCAACCGTAAAGCGGTTGACGGTCAACCGGCTTTCCAAGCAGAAGATTTCTGACGCGTTCTGTGCTGTTCATCATTTACCTCTTTAAAAATCGTTAGTTGTACTTACCCAATTCGTGCGCCAAGCGCGCGATCTCCTTCATGTTTTCAAAGGAGACCGAATTCGGGATCGAGTGGTCGGAGGCGAATACATATCCGCCGCCCTCCTTCATGGCAGGAATGATGCGCTCCATTTCCGCCTTGACAAGATCGATATGATCCCACAGTTGCGCGTTGATGCCGCCGTGGAACGCGAGCTTGTCGCCGTACAGCTTTTTCAGCTTGAAGGGATCCATACCCGCCTTGACCTCAAGGGGATTGAGCATCTCAATGCCCGCATCGATGATGTCGGGGATCAGCGGCTCGACATAGCCGCAGGAGTGCAGCTCGGTCACAAGACCGCGCTCGTGCGCCCAATCGACCGCACGCTTGTGGAAGGGCTTGACGATCTCACGGTACATTTCGGGCGAGAAGAAGGGTGTATTCTTATAGCCCATATCGTCGTACCAGAAGATGCCGTCGAACTGATAGCCTGCGTCAAGGATGCGCTGGCAAAGGTCGAGTGCGGTCGTCAGATAGGTTTCGATCACGTCCTTGATCCATTCGGGCTCCTCATACATACCGATCAGCACGTTTTCGGTGCCGATCATACCGGAGTGTGCCACGTCAAAGCCGTGCCAGACCACAAGCTGACGGAATCGCCCCTCTTTTTCCCAGATCGGAGCCTTCTCCTTCAGCGCATCCCACGGGATGCGATCCTCGTGATACTGCAGCATCTTCGCCTTTGCCTCTTCCCAACGATCCGAGTTGCAGTAGTAGAAATCAAGCGTTTCGGGGGTGCTGTCCAGCTCCTTGAATTCCTTTCGCGTCGCGCCCCATTTGGTGGTGACGATGCGGTATCTGTCGGTCTCTTCCAGCACCTTTTGTTCAAAGCGCGGAGAGTTATCGGGGCATACTTGGGTGAGGTGGTCAAATCCAAAATAATCCTCCCACCCGCCTTCCATTCCTTCCTCTTTCCATCTGCGCCTTGTGCCCTTCCACGCCTTATCGAGCATCGGCACACGGTCGATCTCCTGACGCTTATAGGTACGAAGCATTCTTTCCCTTTCGGTCAGCTTTACCATTGTGATAGCTCGCTCCTTTTAAAATAGGTAATAATTATGCCTTGCAAAGTGCGACGGCAGCGTCAGCAGCGGAAGCAGCGTCGGTGGTGTAGCAGTCAGCGCCGATGGACTTGCAGAAGTCCTCGTTTACGGGTGCGCCGCCAACCATGATCTTGACCTTGTCGCGAACACCCGCAGCCTCGGCAGCCTTTACAACGTCGCCCATCACGTTCATGGTGGTGGTCAGCAGTGCGGAGCAGCAGATGACCTGGCAGTTCTGCTCGATGGCGGTCTGCACGAAGGTCTCGGCGGAAACGTCGGTGCCAAGGTCAACGACCTCAAGGCCCTTGCCCTCCATCATCATCTTAACAAGGTTCTTACCGATGTCGTGCAGGTCGCCCTGAACGGTACCGATGCAGACCTTGCCGCTGGCAGAAACGCCGCTTGCGGCAAGCAGGGGCTTGAGCAGCTGTGCGCCTGCGTTCATTGCTCTTGCCGCAACCAGAACTTCGGGAACGTAAACTTCGTTGTTCTTGAACTTCTCGCCAACAACGCTCATACCTGCAAGCAGACCCTTGTCAAGGATCTCCTCGGGCTTAACGCCCTCGTCGATTGCCTGCTGAACCAGCTCTTTTACGATCTTGGATTTGCCCTTTTGCAGATTTTCGGAAATTTCGGATAAGTTGATCATGATGTTTTCTCCTTTTTAATTAATTTTATTTTTATTTTGACAGGTGACGTCATGACTCATCGCCTGCCGACACAGCTCCATTGCCGCATTTGCGGCAGAAGCAGCATCATCTGTGTAACGATCGGCGCCAATGTATTTGCAATACGCCTCGGTCGTGGGCGCGCCGCCGATCATAATTTTGACCTTGTCACGAATGCCTGCCTCCTCAGCAAGGCGCACGATGTCGCCCATCACATTCATGGTCGTGGTCAACAGTGAGGATGCGGCGATCACCTGACATTTTTGCTGGATCGCCGTTTCGATAAATGCTTCGGGGGGAACGTCAACGCCAAGATCGATGACCTCAAGTCCGATGCCCTCCATCATCATTTTCACAAGATTTTTACCAATGTCGTGCAGGTCACCCTGCACCGTACCAAGGCAGACTCTGCCCCGTGCGGCACCGCCCTTCGCGGCAAGCAGGGGCTTCAGCAGCCCCGCACCCGTATTCATAGTTCTGGCAGCAACCAGCACCTCGGGCACGTAGATCTCGTTGTTCTTGAATTTTTCGCCGACAATGTTCATGCCGTGCAAGAGCCCTTGCTCTAATATTTCAGAGGGGGCGCAGCCCATCTCGATCGCCCTTTGCACAAGATCCGTCACCGCCTTGGTCTTGCCCTGCTGCAATCCCTCGGAGATCTCGGATAAAAGCGTCTCCTTCCATCCGTCAGCCTGCTCCAAGTGCTCGGCGTTGCTGAGCTTGCCTTTTTCGCTTCTGTATTGCGCGGGCGTCATGCCCATGCGCTCATGGAAGTTGTGATAAAAGGAGGTGATATCCTTCATACCGCACCGCTTCATGATCTCGTCCACAAACAGCTCGGTCTCACGCAGCATTTTGCAAGCGCGCGAAATTCGCAGCTCCTTGAGGTACTCCGAAAAGGATTTGCCCGTCAGGTTTTTGAACAGGCGGCTGAGCTTGGAGGGGCTGATGAACAGCTCCTGCGCGACCTTTTCCAGTGTCAGCGCGCTGTCGCCAAAGCGCTCGGAGATGGTTTGCAGCGCAAGCGTCGCCTTTCTCCATTCCTTTGACGGGATGTTGGGAATGTTTTTGATGGCTCCGTTCATGTATCGCCCAAGCGTGATCAGCAGCAGCATGAGATCTGCCTTGATAGAGTCCCGCCACTCGTCGCGTCTTTGCTCAAGCTCCGAGGCGACCGTGTCAAAGAGCGCCGAGACCTCACCCAAGGTCTTGGCGTTCAGCATAGCGTAGGCACATTGCCCGTTATCGCTGAAGATGCCGTAAGCGAAACGGTTGCTGTCGGGGGTAGCTACGTCACCGTCAAGCCAATCCCCTATATCAAATCGGATCCGCCGCACAAGCAGCTCGTGGTTCTTGCTTGCAAGAAAATATCCGTGAGGGATATTTTGATGTATCACATACACGTCGCCCTGCGTGCAGGGGATGGATTGGTTCGCGATCTGATGGATGCCGCTGCCGCGCTCGACAAAGCCGATCTCGATCACGTCGTGGGTATACAGCTTGGAAAAGGACAGCGGCGGATGATATACGTTGGTACACTCAACACGGTCACAATAAATGCGATCGCTTTCAAGCAGCTGCGCGATGATAGAGCTTTCAACAGATTTTCTGATCGCAAGCTCCCCCTTTCTCTTGGCAAATTTGATTTGCACATGTATACGTATTTATTTTAACTGATAATGGCAGGTTTGTAAATAGGGTTTCCAACCTTTTTTCATGCTGCTTTGCATGGAAACCCGATACGG
>JAGALS010000097.1 GCA_017625065.1 Clostridia bacterium
ATAGATGTCAAAAGTGCCTTTGCGTTGCTTTTGGCAAAAATCTTGTTGTTATGAATTAAGTCAGTGCTTGTCAAGAAAAAAGGACGAGGAATTTAACAATTCTTCGTCCTTTTTCCTGTCGGTAGATGGGGTTTAGTTGCTGACCTTCGCCGCAAATTTTTGCTTTGCCGACATCACCTTCTGGTCCTCCGCCTTGGTGACGGGATACCAGCCGCGGCTGTTCATATCCTCAAAGAGCTGCTGCTGCATGCTGTGGGTGTCGCCCAGCAGTCCGTTCAGGCATTGCTTGACCTCGGGGGTGGCGGATTCCAGCAAGTAGCTGTTATAGCACCCCGCCAGATACTTTTCGCTTTGCAACAGGTCTGTTGCCTTGTCCTGCTCGGTAAATTGACATTGTTCCATTTTTTGTGTCCCCCTTACTTCAGATTCGAGAAAAGCTCGTCAAAGTGGCGCTGATGGCGCTGCGCCATCTGGGTGTATTGGTCCTTCAGTGCCGCATCCTGCGTGCAGCTTGCCATGTCGTGGCATTTGGCGCAAAGCACGCCCTCCATCGACATAAGATCGCCAAGGGCGGAAAGCTCTTTTTCTGTGATCTGTGCCATTTCGTTTCTCCTTTTTGTTTGGTGCTGTTATCTTTTCCCACTTCTTTTCGCTTTATGCAAAGCGGATGCAAAACAAAAAGGGCCGTTGCATTAAGGGAGATATGTATAAAGGACAAAAAAGAAAGGCTCCCTTGTTGTAAAACAAAGAAGCCTCTGGATTCTTTTTGAAGAACGCTTTGCGTTCTTCGTGGAGCATCCCGCGATAGCGGGTGAGGGATTGTAAAACGCAAAAATTTTATACTTTACAATCCCTCCGCCTCGCATTCGCTTGGCACCTCCCTTTGCACAAGGGAGGCTTTTTATGTATTTTACTTTAATGCGACGCCTCTAAAATTGTTTTTAAAGGGACAGCAAAAATTCCTGCGTCATTTTGATATCGCGGATCTGCTGCTCGCCCTTGATCTCTCGCTCGATCACAAGGGGACCCGTGTAACCGATCTCCTCAAGGCGGCGCACAACGGCACCGACATTGGCAACGCCCTGACCGACGGGAGCCTCTTTGCCAAGGCTTCTGCCCTCGGTGGGATAAAAGCCGTCCTTGATGTGCGTGTTCATAACGTACTGACCGAATACCCATACCGCATCCAAGGTGTTTGCCATACCGTACAGGATCAGGTTTGCCGTATCCAGATTGATGCCGACGTTGTCGGTACCGATATCCTGAATGGCACGCAGCAGCGTGACGGGGGTCTCCTGTCCCGTTTCAAAAAGGAAGAACTGCCCACGCTTTTTCATCACGCGGCAAAGCTTGCGCAGCGCGCAGACGGCTCCGACGTAATCAGGGTCGGTGGGGTTGTTGGGAAGGAACCCAACGTGGGTTATCACCTGCGTAGTACCGATCTTTTCGGCAAACGCAGAGGCGTTTATCAGTTCCGCAAGGCGCATACCGCGGTAGGCGGCGGGCACAAGACCGATGGTGGTGGGGCCGTAGGAAAAATTCCACTCGCAAGGGCCTGACCAGCCTGCCCAAAGCGCAGAGATCTCAAAATCATATTCCTTTGCCGCCGCGCAGATCTTTTCCGCGTTCTCGTCGGTAAACATACTTTGATCCCAGATGCTCAGCTGGCAGCAATCAAGCCCCATTTCCTTTGCCTCGCGGATCTTTGCCGCGATGTCGGTATTGCCGGAGCAAGGGATCATAACGCCGATCTTTCTCATATCGCTTCTCCTTTACAGATCCAAAATTTTTCCGCCAAGATCTGCGCTCTCGCACAGCTTCTTGACCAGCGCGACGGTTGCAGCGGCACTTTCGGGCGTGTTGACGGTGTTGATCTCGCTACCCTCGTCGATGCAGCGCGCCAGCAGTCGGATCTCCTCTGCCATGCGGTTTTCCTTGCCAAGCTCGGGGTTATAGGGCTTGTCATCGGCGGGATAGACCGTGATGACGTTGTTTTCAAGGATGACGGTCGCTTTTTCAAAGCAAGCGCGGTAGCCTGCGGCGAAGCGACAGCCGGGAGCTTCCATCCAGGAGGCAACTGCCTCGACGCAGAATTGATCATAGAAGAAGCGCGAGCTGATGTACTGCCAGCGGGTGACGTCGTCCTGCGCCACGGCGCTGACCGCACGGGGATCGCCGAGCAGGAATCGCACCATATCCACGTCGTGGATGTGCAGATCCAGTGCGCAGCCGCCGCTTTTTTCGGTCTTCTGGAACCAATTCTCAAAGCTCCACTTGGGCAAGGGGCTCAGACGCGACAGATTCAGATAGCGCAATGCGCCGAAGCGGCCGCTGTCGATGATCTCCTTCAAAAACAGGTATTGGGGCTCAAAGCGCAGGCACATACCGATCATCAAAAGCTTACCCGCCTTCTTGGCAGCCTCCAGCATCTCGCGGCAATCCGCCTCGCACAGCGACATGGGCTTTTCGCACATCACGTGCTTGCCCGCGGCAAGCATGCGCAGCGTGTATTCCTTGTGCAGATAGGTCGGCAGGCAGATATCCACCATGTCAAAGCTCTGCTCGGCAAGCATTTTGTCAAGGTCGGTGTATTGCGCGATACCATCCATGCGGTAAGGTCTTGCAGCCCCCAGATTGATCTGCTCCACCTTGGTAAACTGTTCGGGGTCGATGTCGCACACGGCGACCAGACGGATCGGTGTGCCCTCTGTTTCAAACTGCTCGTACGCGCGCTTGTGTGACTTGGCGATGCCGCCGAAGCCAAGCATCGCAACTCGAAGCTCTTTCATACACTTGCTCCTTCATATCTTGATTTTTTTCGTACAACGTGGTACAATGATATCGTACAACATCTTGCCATACTTGGCAAGAACATTTTTTGCGCAATATCTGTACTTTCTTCCATAAAAAAGAAAGAGAGGGGAAAAGATGGCATATATCAAGCTGCCTTTAAAGAACGTATTGACCGTACGTAGTATCATTACGCTATACTATTTTGACTTTGCCCCCGATTACGGTAACAAGGGTGAGGAGCACGATTTTTGGGAGATGGTGTACGTCAGCAGCGGCGAGATATGGGTCCGCGACGGCGACGAGCGCCGCCACCTGCGTCGCGGCGATGTGATCCTGCACGCGCCCAACGTATTTCATAACATCGAGTGCGACGGCATCCACCCTGCCTCTGTTTTTATCGTGACCTTTAACTGCTCCTCCTCGGCGATGCAGTTTTTTCGCGCAAAGGTATTTTCGGTCCCCCCCGAGCTACGCTCAGCCATCAGCAATATCATGAACGAGGGAATGTGCAATTTTAAGGTCGGCAAGTATCCGCTGACCCCTCTGCCGGACGCCCCCGTTGGCGGGCAGCAGCTGTTTCACATGTATTTGGAGGAGTTTTTGATCCGTTTGATGCGCGTGGGGCAGAGCAGCGACGATTCTCAGCGCCTTTTCACCTCCAAGAAAAATCTGGAGGATTGCCTTGCCGCCGATGTGATCGCTTATCTGCATGATCATCTGAGCAATGCCGTAAGCTTAGAAGATGTGTGCCGCCATTTTCACTTTGGCAAGAGCCACCTGTGCCGTATCTTCAAGGAGAATACGGGGTATTCCATCATGCACTACTACTCCGGGTTGCGAGTTGAGCGCGCTAAAGTCTTATTGCGTACCACAAGTGAAAGTATAGCTGCCATTGCCGATCAGCTGGGCTTTGAAAGCCCCGAATACTTCGCCCGTGTCTTTCGCAAGCACATGGGCTGCTCCCCCAGCGCCTTTCGATAAGCAAAAAAGAGCCCTGCCGTGAGGCAGGGCTTTTCAAAATGCATCAATAACGTGCTGTATCGTTGCCGATAACGGGGTTGTCTGTTTCAACTCCAACGCCGGCGGTGCTGTCGGGTGTGGTATGGAACTGACCCGTCACCTCTTCGGGGGGCGTATCAACAACTTCTTCGGGCTTGCAGGAAGCCAAGATCATACAAAGGCAAAGGCACAGGGCCATCATAAGGCAAAAAATCGTTTTTTTCATCATCGCATATCCTTTCCACAATTTAAAGGGTAGATGTTCAGTATTATTGTATCAAAACCGAGCTCGGTTGTCAATACTTTTTTATAATTTTAACCGTTTTTTTCGCGTTTTGGGAAAAATTTATAGCCAAAACGTGAAAAAACGAAAAAAGGATTTCCTTTTTTTGTGATATGTGTTATAATGAATATGTATAGCCGTTTTTGACATAGCAGGTGACCGATCCTACATAGCGCGCTTGACCTTCCTTGGTCTTGCGGCATTGAACGGGGAGGATCGCGATGTCAAAAAAAGAAAAAGATAAGAAGCCCTTTTACGTGGGGCTTGTCGATCAGATCAGAGAGGACAAGAGGGCGTATATCGTGTATCTTGCGCTCTCGCTTGCCATTCTGGCGGTGATCGTGCACGGCATCCTTTCAAAGCGGTACGAAAACGTCTTTACGGGGGTGCTGGCATCGGCGCTTTTGCTGATACCGCCCTTTGTGGAAAAGAGCTTTCGCCTGAAGCTCCCCACAACGCTTGAGATCCTTGCCTACGCCTTTGTGTTTTGCGCTGCGATCCTCGGCGAGATCGGCAATTTTTATCAGACCATCCCCTTCTGGGATCTGATGCTGCACGCCTTCAACGGCTTTATGTTCGCGGCATTCGGCTTTTGCCTTGTGGATATTCTGAACAAGAGCAAACGTATTCGCTTTGCCCTATCCCCCATTTTTCTTGCTATGGTCGCCTTTTGTTTTTCGATGACGATCGGGGTGCTGTGGGAGTTTTTTGAATACGCCGCGGATCTTTTTCTGCACACCGATATGCAAAAGGATGCAATGCTTTATAGCATTGATACCGTTTCCCTGCCAAATCCCTTCGGGGAAAAGGTCACGCACATCACCGACATTCAAAAAAGTGTGATCTACACAGCCGACGGGCAGATCATCGAGCTTTCGGGCTACCTTGACGTGGGGCTTGCCGACACGATGGAGGATCTGCTTGTGAATTTCGTCGGTGCGGCGATCTTCAGCGTGATCGGCTATTTTTACGTGGGGCACCGCGGCAAGGGACGCATCGCGGGGCAATTTATCCCTGTTTTGGTGGACGGGGATAACGATCCCGAACAAGCACACAACAACACACAAGAAGCGTGAGCTTCGGAAAGGAGATCAATATGAAGATCACCCACGTGAAGCCCGAGGGCAGCATGAACATCATCATTGTCGGCTGCGGTAAGATCGGGCAGAACCTTGCTGAGCAGCTCGGCGAGGAGGGTAATAATATCACCGTTGTGGATATCTCCCCCGAAAAGGTGCAGGAGGTCTCCACGCGCCTGGACGTGATGGGCGTGGTCGGCAACGGCGCGACGCACGCGACACAGCAGGAGGCGGGCATTGACGATGCAGACCTTCTGATCGCGGTGACGGGCTCGGACGAGCTGAATCTGCTTTGCTGCATCGTTGCAAAGAAATCCAGCAACTGCCACGTTATCGCACGTGTCAAGCAGCCCGAATACAGCACCGAGGCGTCCTACTTGAAAGAGGAGCTGGGGCTTGCGATGGTCATCAATCCGCAGTACGCCGCCGCGGAGGAGATCGCGCGCGTTTTGCGCTTCCCGTCGGCGATGAAGATCGACACCTTTGCGGGGGGACGTGTGGAGCTTGTTAAGTTCCGCCTGCCCACGGACAGCCCCCTGGTGGGGATGTCGGTGCGCGAGATGGCAATGCAGCTGAAGCCCGACGTGCTGATCTGCACCGTCGAGCGCAATGCCGAGGCTTACATCGCAAACGGCGACCTTGTGTTTGAGGGCAAGGACGTGATCTCACTTGTCGCATCGCCGAGGAGCGCCGCCGACTTTTTCACAAAGATCTCCTACCGCACCCATTCGGTGAAGGACGTGATGATCGCGGGCGGCGGCAGAACGGGTCACTATCTGTGCGATATGCTGCAAAAGGACGGCATCGCCGTCAAGATCATCGAAAAGAACGCCAGGGTGTGCGAGGAGCTTTGCACGCAGTTCCCCGGCGCCACGGTCATTCACAGCAACGCGGGCGATCAGGAGGTACTGATCGAGGAAGGGATCGAGAACGCGGGCGCCTTCGTGGCGCTGACCAATATGGATGAGGAAAACATTTTGCTGTCGCTGTTCGCAAAGCGTATGGGACACGGCAAGCTTGTGACCAAGATCAACCGCTTCGACTTCTCGGACCTTGTTGACCATCTGGATCTGGACTCCATCATTTACCCCAAAAATATCGCATCCGACGTGATCGTGCGCTACATCCGCGCGATGAAGAACACCATCGGCTCGAACGTGGAAACGCTTTACAATATCATCAAGGGCAAGGTCGAAGCCTCTGAATTCATCGTCAGAGACGGCTCCGCGATCACAAATAAGCCCCTCTCGGAGCTGCAGTTCAAGAAAAACGTGCTGATCGCCTCGATCCTGCGTGGGCAGAAGGTCATCATTCCGCGCGGTAACGACTGCATTCTGCCGGGCGACCACGTGGTCATCGTTTCGGAGCTGATGGCATTGCACGACATCACCGACGTGTTGAAGTGAGGGTGCTATGAACTATCGGATGATCACGTATATCCTTGGTTGGATATTGCTGTTTGAGGCAGGCTTTTTGCTGGTGCCGACGATTACGGCACTCGCTTACAGCGAGCCTGCCATCAAGGGCTTTTTGCTCTCGATCGCCATTTGCGTGGCGGTCAGTGCCCTTTTGATCTTCAAAAAGCCCCAAAATACGTCCTTGCGCTCGCGCGACGGCTTTGTCATCGTGTCGCTGAGCTGGATCGTGCTCAGTCTGTTCGGCGCGATCCCCTTTATGCTCACGGGCGCGACCGCCTCTTACGTGGACGCGCTGTTTGAGACCGTTTCGGGCTTTACCACCACGGGCGCGTCGATCTTTCCCAATGTGGAGCTCCTGCCTCGCTCGATCCTGATGTGGCGTAGCTTTACCCACTGGGTGGGCGGCATGGGCGTGCTGGTCTTTATCATGGCGTTTCTGCCCCTCAGCGGCGGACGCAATATGCACATCATGAAGGCAGAAAGCCCGGGCCCGTCGGTAAGTAAGCTGGTGCCCCGTGTGCGCACCACGGCGTTGCTGCTTTACGGCATTTATTTTGTTTTGACCCTACTGGAGTTTGTGATATTGCTGTGTGGTGGAATGGGAGTTTTTGACGCGCTCAATACCGCCTTTGCCACTGCGGGTACGGGCGGATTTGGCACGCACGCGGACAGCATGAATGGCTTTTCACCCTTCCTTCAAGTCGTTGTGGGCGTATTCATGCTGCTCTTTTCCCTTAATTTCAGCTCTTATTTCCTTGTATTGAAGGGCAGATTTAAGGAGTTCTTTACCTGCGAGATCCGCACCTTTTTGGTGATCGTTGCCGCAGCGGTGACCGTGATCGCCTTGAACATTCGCGGTATGTTCAGCACAGCGGG
>JAGALS010000011.1 GCA_017625065.1 Clostridia bacterium
CTTGCCGAGTACCCCGTGTTCCGTCCCGTGATCGGTATGGACAAGGAGGAGATCGTGCAGCTGGCGCGTCACATCGGCACCTTTGAGACCTCGATCCTCCCCTTCGAGGATTGCTGCACCGTCTTTACCCCCAGACACCCCAAGACCCGTCCGCAGCTGGACAAGGTCATGGAGGAAGAAAAAAAGCTCCCCTTCGAGGAGCTTTGCCGCGAGGCATTTGAGACCGCACAGTCGATCTACATCAAGGCAAAATTTTAAAAAGGAAGTGTACGTATGACCAAAATTGATATTTTTTCGGGCTTTTTGGGTGCAGGCAAAACCACGCTGATCAAAAAGCTGATCGCAGAAGGCTACAAGGGCGAAAAGCTGGTGCTGATCGAAAACGAGTTCGGTGAGATCGGCATCGACGGCGGATTTTTGCAGGAAGCGGGCATCAACATCACCGAAATGAATTCGGGTTGCATCTGCTGCTCTCTGGTGGGCGATTTCGGCAAGGCGCTGATCAAGGTGCTGCACGACTATCACCCCGACCGCATCCTGATCGAGCCGTCGGGCGTGGGCAAGCTGTCGGACGTCATCCGCGCCGTCAAGGAGCTAGACTCCGATGAGATCGAGCTTTCCGCATTTGTGACCGTGGTAGACGCCGCCAAATGCAAGATGTATATGAAAAACTTCGGCGAGTTCTTCAACGACCAGGTCGAAAGCGCGGGCACCATCATCCTCTCGCACACGGGCAAGCTCACCGACGCGAAGATCGCCGCAGCTGTCGAGCTGTTGCGCGAGCACAACAAGGATGCCGTGATCGTCACCACCGATTGGGATAGCCTCACGGGCGAGCAGCTGCTTGCCGCAATGGAGCGCACCGACACGCTGGATGCCGCCATTGAAGAGCTGAAAAACGAGGAGACCTGCCCCGTTTGCGGACATCATCACCACGAGCATCATCACGAGCACGGTGAGCACTGCCATCACGATCACGAACACCATCACGAGCACGATGAGCACTGCCATCACGACCACGAGCACCATCACGAGCACGATGAGCACTGCCATCACGACCACGAACACCACCACGAGCACGGCGAGTGCTGCCATCACGACCACGAACACCATCACGAGCATCACCACGACCACGGTGAGCATTGCTCCTGCGGCTGTCACGATCATCACCATCACCACGATGCCGACGAGGTCTTTGTCAGCTGTGGCGCGGAGACCGCAAAGTCCTTTACGGCAGACGGCATCAAGCAGGCGCTTGACGCGCTCTGCACCGACACCAAATACGGTATGGTATTGCGCGCCAAGGGCATCGTAGCGGGCGCTGACGGCAAGTGGCTCCACTTTGACTACGTACCCGGCGAGCCCGACGTGCGCGAGGGTGCCGCCGGCATCATCGGCCGCCTTTGCGTGATCGGCTCGAAGCTCGATATCACCGCGCTTTCGGCGCTCTTTGGCGTCGAGCTCAAATAAGGGTGAGCGCCATGGCAAAGCAACCGCAATATCCCGTCTATCTGTTCACGGGCTTTCTTGAGGGCGGCAAGACCAAGATGATGCAGGAGATCCTTGAGGATCAGGAATTCAACGACGGATGCAAAATTTTGCTGATCGTGTGCGAGGAAGGCATCGAGGAATTCGACCCCTCCACCTTCTGGGGCAAGAACGTTCACCAAATGGTGATCGACCGCCCCGAGGACCTCACGCACGAGCTTTTGTATGACTACACCGCCCATCACACGACCGATCGCATTATGATCGAATACAACGGTATGTGGCCGCTGGATGCGCTTTACGAGGCGCTGCCCGAGGATTGGTATATCTTCCAGCAGATACTTGTCGCGGACGGCTCCACCATTGAGCAGTACAACACGAATATGCGCTCGCTTGTCTTTGACAAGCTGCAAAATGCCGACACGGTCATCTTTAACCGCGCCGAGCGCGCCGACAAGGAAGCGCTTCACAAGCTGGTGCGCGGTGTCAGCCGCCGCACCACGATCGCTTACGAAACGCCCGACGGGGAGCTGGAATACGACGAGATCGAGGATCCCCTGCCCTTTGACGTGAACGCGCCCATCGTTACCGTCGCCGACGAGGACTATGCACTGTTTTACCGCGATCTTGCCGACTCGATGCCCGATTGGCACGGCAAGACCGTGAAGTTCAAGGGTATGGTGGCACGTGACAAGGAGCTTGGCGCGCGCGCCATTGTTGTGGGACGGCACGTGATGACCTGCTGTGCCGACGACATCGCCTTCAGCGGCCTTGTGTGCAATTTTGAGCGGGACGTGACGCTGAAAACCGGTGAATGGATCTCGGTCACCGCCAAGATCCGCGTTCAGGAGCATAAGCTCTACGGCTCCAAGGGCCCCGTGCTTTACGCCACCGACGTGGCAATGACCTCCGAGCCAAAGCAGCCCGTCGCGACGTTTTACTAAGAGATAAGTGGGGAGGACTTTTGCAAAAAGTCCTCCCCACACCCCTTTCAAAAGCTTTCAAGCAAGGATATGGAAGGTGCGAACAATGTGCGCTTTTAGGAAACATTGTAATAAAAACAGAGCCCGTTGCACGATTTTCGTGCAACGGGTGCTGCTAAAAATAGCGTTTTTTGATACCGTTAGCGGCCCTTTTGTCCCGAGGGGCGTTTTTTCTTTTTGGCGGCGGAGAAGCCGAAGGTGCCGATGCGCTTGCCAAGCGAAAAGTATTCCCCGTGGGCATAGGCACAAAGGTCGGCGCGCTCCAGATGGAGCTTGCCCTTCTCGTCCATCAAATCCTCATCGGCATAAACACCGACGATGTCGGCAAAAAAGAGGTCGTGCGAGCCCATTTCCTGCACGGCAGTCACCTTGCAGCAAAGCGACAGCGGACACTCCCCGATCATCGGGGCGGATACCTCGTCGGCGGCAATGGGTGTGAGGTTGCATTTTTGGAACTTATCCACCTTGGCGCCCGTATACATACCGCAAAAATCCGCAGCCTTAACAAGCGATGCGGGGGTCAGGTTCAGCACAAACTCGCCCGTTTCCTTGATGATGTGATGCGAATGGCGGCGAGGTCTTACCGCAATGTAGGTTTTTGGCGGAACGGTATTGAGAATTCCCGCCCATGCAACGGTCAGAATATTCGCCTTTTCCATATCGCCGCAGCTCACCATCACGGGCGGCAAGGGGGCAAGCAGCGCACCGCCCCGCAACTTGATCTTTTTCATTTATCAGCACCCCCAAAAGAAGCAGCTTTTTTGATTTAGGTGGCAAACGTGTCAAAAAACAACGCGTTTTACACTCTTTGCCTTGCTCGTTACGGGGTCGACCTCAAACAGCGCGCCGTGGGCGCGGATCTCACCCGAAGCCACCGTGAAGCGACGGGGCAGATGCGTGCGGCTTTTGAAGATCACGTCCTCGGCACAAACACCAAGGATCCCGTCAACAGGTCCCGTCATACCAAGGTCGGTGATGTATCCCGTGCCGTTCGGCAGCACCTGCTCATCCGCGGTCGCCACGTGGGTGTGTGTGCCAAAGATCACCGCGATCCGTCCGTCAAAATATCTCGCGAGAGCGATTTTTTCGGAGGTCGCCTCGGCGTGCACGTCCAGCACCGCCAGATCGTATTTGCCGCGCATCCCGTCAAGCGCGTGCTCCACAGATGCAAAGGGATTTGCGAGCGCATCCATAAAAACGCAGCCCGACACGTTGATCACCAGCACCCTCCACCCGTCGGCAGAGGTGACGATGCGCGCGCCCTCACCGGGGCATTCGGCGGGGTAATTGATGGGGCGCAAAAGCGCTTTGGAGCGGTCCAGATAATCGTAAATATCACGTCTGTCGAACACGTGGTTGCCCGACGTGAGGATATCCGCGCCGTATTCGATCAGCGCATCCGCCGCGGTGGGAGAGATTCCCCGCACGTCACACACGTTTTCCCCGTTCACAATGACAAGATCCGCGCCAAGCGCACGGCGCTGACGGGGCAGCTCGGTCGCGAGATAGCGCAAGGCCTGCTCGCCCACGACGTCCCCTATCGCTAAAATTTTCATAAAGCTCTCTTTCTATGCGGCATCGCGCCGCGCCTTGGGTTATGATTTCCGCTTTCCTCACAAGTATAACACAATCACTTTTAAAAAGCAATCTTTTCTCTGCTTTTTCGCTTTGTTTTTGTCATTTGTGCCACATCTGTGCTTGCTTGTTTGTGCAAAAATACTGATTTTGCAAAAAGGACTTTACAAAAGGCAAAGTATTTGTTATAATAATACTACTAATAATTGGAGTAGTGTCCGCGATGTGCGGTCAATGCCTTCAACATTTATACGTAAACCAAAATCCATCGTAAAAGTAAGGAGAAAACCGATGAAACTGACTCGTATCCTTTCTCTTCTCTTGGCGCTGCTGACAGTCGCCTCGCTTCTGTGCGCTTGTAAGCCCGCAGAGGAAAACCCCGACGATACCACCACAGATCCCGCCACCACAGATCCCGCCGCCGCGACAAGCCTTAGCTTGATCGTCAACGGTGAGACCGATTACGTGATCGTACGTGACTATCAGGCAAACGAAGCCATCATTTCCGCTGTACAGGAATTGGCAAAATCCATCCAGAACAACATCGGTGCAACCGTCACGATCAAGGAATGCTTCAATAACCGCGAAGAGGAATCTGACGTGGTATCCGCCAAGGAGATCCTGATCGGTATGACCAACCGTGAGGAAAGCATCAGCACCCTTTCCCCGATGCGAAGCAAGGACTACACCATTTGCGAAAAGAATGGCAAGATGGTCATTGGCGGCGGCGGTGACGACGGCACACTGACGGCGATCACCCGTTTCATCAACGACTTCGTGGTCGAGCAGGGCAACCCCTTCGCCGTGAAGCAGGGCTCCAAGCAGAACCTGATCTTCTCCAGCGATAAGGCTGTTAACGAGGCAGGCTCCTATTCCTACACCTCCGCGCACATTATGGGCGTTGCTCTTAACAATTTCGGTATCATTTACCCCAAGAACGGCAGTAACTCCGAGACCTGCAAGACCCTTGCAAACGAGCTTTCCGCTTACATCTCCGCTCAAACCGGTTATCAGCTGCCCACGATGATCGATGCGACCAATTGGTGCGATTATGAGATCCGCATCGGTGAGGCTAGCGGCAACGCCGACAAGCACACGGGCGAGAACGGCTGCACCTGCAGAACGCTTGCCTCCAACGAGTATTCAATCAAGCTGGTCAAGACGACCGTCACCTATGAGGACGGCAGCACACACAACGGCGCACGCCTTTACATCTGCTTTGGCTCGAACGCAAAGGATGCCGCATTAGAGGCATTCTCCACCCAGATCATGCCCATCCTGAAGGAGCAAACCGCCTTCACCATGGACGAGGGCTTTGAGCTGAACAACCGCGCACAATAATTGAAAGCAGTAAGAACCCGAAGGTCGATCGACCTTCGGGTTCTTTTTGCTTATAATACAATTTTGATCTGATTGTCGGATTTTTTGGAAAGGTCAACAATCTTCTTTACCGTTTCACCGTTTACCGTGATCTCAAGCTCATACGTGCCGTAGAAGCCGCGGAAGGCGGCGTTGCCGTTCGCGTCGGTCTTAGTGCTGTCCTCCGTATGCCAGACCTTTTGCGTCAGCTCCTTGATCTTATGATAGGAAGGCTTTGGAGAGAGGTCAAAGCGCAAGAGTCCCCCGTAATAATAGTTTTCACCAAGCGTCATATCGCCCTGTGACGCTCTGATCTTTTCGGGATCGGGATCGCGAACGTATGCGTAGCCGTCCACCAAATTCCAATACACGATCTGCTCGACGCTTGGATGCGAGAACCAGATCGCATACAGCTTTTCGATGATCTGTGCCTGTATCTCCTCGTCCTCCTGCTCCCACGAATAAGCGGGTATTGTGACCTCAGTCACCTGAAGGGGCTTGCCAAGGTTTGTATACAGATCCATATGCTTATAAAGGCTTTGAGGATTGAGCAGCGTTCTGGTTTTTTCGTACTCATCCTCGGCTCTGTAAAACAAATGGTATTGCATGCCGATGGCATCAATACGCGCACCCTTGAGCATGTTGGCTTCGGTATAGGCATAATACTTGGCTGTGGAACGACATTTATCCTTCCATGCCTTGCCCGTGCTTTCGTTGATCACCAGCTGATTGTTCGGGAAATATTTTTCGGCAAGCTTGAAGCACCATTCCACATAATCGGGCTCATCGTAAAAGGCAGTTCTGCCCTCTCCCCAGTCCATCTCATTGGTGACTTCGATGGTGCGGATCTTGTCGGCGTAACGCTCGGCAATTTCGGCATAGCGCTTTTCCAGCGCCGCCTTGATCTCATCCACGCTTGCGTCATAGAGCCATTCGGGAAAGAAACGCTCATAGGCGAGCGCATGCTCGCGCGGCTCGATGCCGTGCTGCTCACAAAACTCCATACAAAGATCGGGGGCAGGACGGCGATAGAGCTTGGGGGAGTCCTTGTCGTAGCGCGTTTTGCCGCGCTCGGGCTCCAGCGTGCTCCAATAAAAGGGCAACGTCGCCATATTGAACACGTCCGCAAAGTATTTTTTGTACGCTTCGTTTTTTTCGTGTGTTTCCATTTCGTCCAGCATAAAGAGGTTGGCACCAAATCTGAACTCATGGGAAAGCTGCTTCACCTTGATCTCGGCGTTGGGGATCGCATTGCCCTTCTCGTCTGTCACGGTGATCTTGGCATCGCCCTTTCGGTAGCGTTCAATATTTTGTGCTACCGTTGTGTCTAAAAATTCCTTTTGTTCTTCAAACAGCTCCAAAACTTGTCTGCGATCGCTCATCAAACCATCCTCCGTTTGATTTTATTTACAGCGTGATCTTGATCTGATTGTCAGATTTTTTGGAAAGGTCAACTGTCTTCTTTACCGTTTCACCGTTTACCGTGATCTCAAGCTCATACGTGCCGTAGAAGCCGCGGAAGGCGGCGTTGCCGTTCGCGTCGGTCTTGGTGCTGTCCTCCGTATGCCAGACCTTTTGCGTCAGCTCCTTGATCTTATAATAGGAAGGCTTTGGAGAGAGGTCAAAGCGCAGCAGCCCCCCGTGATAATAGTTTTCTCCGAGCGTCATATTGCCCTGCGATGCCTTGATCTTTTCAAGATCGGGATCCCAAAGATGCGCATAGCCGTCCACCACATTCCAATACACGATCTGCTCAACGCTTGGGTGTGAGAACCAGATCGCATACAGCTTTTCGATGATTTCTGCTTGGATCTCCTCGTCCTCCTGCTCCCACGAATACGCGGGCACTGTGATCTCAGTCACCTGAAGGGGCTTGCCGAGGTGCGCGTAAAGATCCATATGCTTGTAAAGACTTTTGGGATTCAAGGTCGTTCTGGTCTTTTCGTACTCGACCTCGGCTTTGTTAAACAGATGATACTGCAAGCCAATGGCGTCGATTCGCACACCCTTCAGCATTGCCGCTTCAACGTAAGAATAGTACTTATCGGTATAGCGGCAGCGATCGATCCAACAAAGCGCGGGCTTTTCATTGATAACAAGTTGATTATTGGGAAAATATTTTTCGGCGAGCTTGAAGCACCATTCCACGTAATCGGGCTCCTCGTAAAACGCAGTCCTGCCCTCTTTCCATTCCATCTCGTTGGTGACCTCGATGGTAGGGATCTTGTCGGCATAACGCTCGGAAATTTCGGCATAGCGCTTTTCCAGCGCCGCCTTGATCTCCTCTACACTCGCGTCGTAGAGCCACTTCGGGAAGAAATGCTCATAGGCGAGCGCATGCTCACGCGGCTCGATGCCGTGCTGCTCGCAAAACTCGATGCAGTGATCGATCGCAGGGCGGCGATACATCTTGGGCGCATCCTTTTCATAGCGCGTTTTGCCCTGCTCGGGCTCGACCGCATCCCAATAAAAGGGGAGCGTTGCCATATTAAAGACGTCCGTGAAATACTTCTTATAACGCTCGTTCTTTTCCTCGGTCTCCAGCTCATCCAGCATAAAAATATTGGCACCGAAGCGGAACTCGTGGGAAAGCTGTCGTGCCTTGATCTCGGCGTTCGGGATCGCCTTCCCATTTTCGTCGGTCAGGGTGATCTTGGCATCACCCTTTCGGTAACGTTCAATGTTCTCGGCTACCGTTGTATCCAAAAATTCCTTCTGTTCTTCAAACAGCTCCAAAACCTTTCTTCTCTCGCTCATGGCAAACACCTCCTGCCGTTTTTTTCATTATAACACAAAAAATATGCAAAAGATATCCGTTATTCTATACTGGGGGTTGATTTTTCAAAACAGTTTTGCTATAATAAAGCTATCTTTTAAGGGGGATTGTTATGTTTTTCGAAAAAGAGATGCTTTCCTTCAACCTGCTCGACGTTCTGGAGCTGAAGCAAAGCGATGTGCATATGTTCAACAGTGGCCGCAATTTCAGTGCCCTTTCCTTTCGCTACTCTGCCGATGCGCTGCTGAAGGCCGAGAGCGGCGAATATCGGGTGAAGGATAATTTCCTCGCTTACGTGCCCGCAGGGCTTGATTACAGCAGAACGGCGACAAGGGACGAGATGATCGTGATCCATATGAATATGACCAACTACCACACGAAAAAGATCGAATGCTTTGAGGCAAAGGACCCCGCCGTGCTGCTTGATCTGTTCCGCAAGATCCTGGATTGCTGGAACCAAAAGGAGCTGGGCTATCAGCACAAATGCTCGGCTTTGCTTTACGAGATCTTTGCCGAATGCTATATTCAAAATTTCAAGCCGCAGGTAAAGTGCTCCAAGATCCAAAAATCGGTCGATTATATTTTTGAGCACTATAAGGACAGCGATCTTTCGATGGCGGAGATCGCGAAACAGTCCTTTATGAGCGAGGTCTATTTCAGAAAGCTGTTCAAGGCTGAATACGGCATCACGCCGCAAAAGCACATCATCTATTTGCGTATGCAAAACGCGGTCGACCTCATTTCCACGGGCTACTATTCCTTAAAAGAGGTCGCGCTGCTGTCGGGCTACAACGACTATAAGCATTTTTCGGTCGAGTTCAAAAAGATCAAGGGCGTTTCCCCGTCGGACTATCTTTACAGCTTTCAGGGATAAATATTTCTTCTGTAGGGACAGGCGTCCCCGACTGTCCGCTAAATTTCTTCAAATGATGGATGTTGCATTTTTTATCTGATGAAATTTTAAAATTTTCGCATAAAATGAATATTTTATTCGTAAATTCAACGGTCTCGGACAGTCGAGGACGCCTGTCCCTACAGTTGTCTCGCTGAATTTTTCAATGATCTGAAAACAAACGGCACTCTGCCACGTGGCAGAGTGCCGTTTGTTATCAATTATTGCTCAACGGGGTCTTGCTTTTTGTACACAGAGGGCTGTGTCAGAATACCTATGCGACGGAGTCTGTACTCATAGGTCCATTCGCTGTGCTTGGTGCTCCAAGCGCGGGGGCCCTGCCAGCTGTACCTCTCGTCGGCGTTATGCACGTCACCGAAGCAGTTGCGGCGGGTGATGTAGCAGTTCACGGTTACGGTATGCTTGCCCGCACTAAGCGTGCCGATGCCGCTTTCATAAGGCGGATAAGCAATGACCGCGCGCTTTTCGCCGTCGACCTCAACGGTGTTGACCGCCGCGGTGTAGTGGGGGATCCGCACGATCGCCTCGCACTCGCTGTCGCACTCCACGGGAAGGTGGTAGGAGACCATACCGCCGTAGAACGGCAATCCCTGGTACGTGAGGTCGCTAAAGCCCAGCTTTTCGGGCAGCTCGGTCACGGTCAGTACTCTACCCGTGATCTTCACACCAAACGCGCCGAGCAGATACACGCTCTCGCAGTTGTCGCGCTCGCCAAACGGGATGGTCACGCGCAGCACGTTCTCGCCCTTCTTCAAGGCAGGCAGAGCCGTTTTGCGGATCGATATATCGGTGTAATAGCCAAGATCCTTGTACGCGACCTGCTCGCCGTTCCATTCAATGGTGGCAACGTCGGCATCCTCCAGCGCAAGGATGGGGTCGGCATAGTCGATCTCGCTGTTCACGGTAAATTCAAGCGTCACGGTGTGCTCGGCGGGCTTTTTCTCGATGACCCACGGCTGCGCCTTACCCTTGGGGTAATCCAAGCGGCGGCGGATCGCTGCGTCCGCGCGCAGAACGTTCTCGGGACCGACAAGCTCCTCGCCGTCAATGCCGTATTTGGGCATATCAAGCAGCAACACGTTGGGCTCGGAGAGCGTATAGTCCACAAGCAAGGGCAGATCACCGATCTGTGCAACGGGGGTGGCAGCCTCGGGAGTCCATTCGCTGTCTTCGGTTGTGTCCTCAAGGAACAAGAGCGCCGAATCGTAGTCAAACAGCGTCATCGAAATCTGCGTCTTGCCGTCACGGTTGGTATGGGCAACGGGCTTGATCTCACCCGTCACAGTATCCCAAAGCTGAGGCTTGTACTTGCCGTTCACGCAGATACGGATGCTCTGCGCTCTTGCCACGTCCTTGTTATAGGGCTCGTCGCAGTGCGAAACGAAGAGCCAAAGGCCTGTTTCGTCGCGGCGAAGCTGATGGATCAGGTTATTCGTGTAAGCGCCGTTCGCCTCTCTGATCTCAAGGTCTCTGTCCTCTTCCAGCTCCGCAAGCAACGCGCCCTTGCTGAACGCGATCTGCACGGAACGGTCAAACAGCTCCTTGCCACGGTTTGAAGGCACAGCGCCCTCGTATTTGGGGGCATCGCCCATAAACACAAGCTTGCCGCCTGCCGCACGGAACGCCTCCAGGCGCTCCAACGTGGTGGAGCGAAGCGTTTCACATTCGGGCACGATCACAACGTCGTAAGCCATCTCGCCGACCTTGAGGGGTGCTGTGCCCTTGGGGCACTGATCGGGGAAATTCGACTCACAAATATAGTCAAAATCAATATTGCCACGCAACAGCCATTCGGTCACGTTCTTGAAGTTGCTGTTCAGCTTTTCGCGCACGAGAGCCGTCTGCTCGTTGGGGCCGAAGTGCAGCCAATAGCTCTCAACAGGGTGCATCACGGCAACCTTCACGCAGGGCTTGCCGCGCGTGAGGGCGGTGTTGACTCTGCCGAAGTGATCCTCAACGTAAGAGTATTCCTTGTGCCAAGAGGATTGATAGGAGATCGACGCGGGATAGTCGCGCTTTGCGGTGCCCTTCATCGACACCCAAGACAGATGCTGAACGCGCACCGTCACACCGAGCGCCGCCTGCCAGTCGCCGTGGAGCTTGTGGCCACGAAAGTCAAAATCCCAACCCGTCACACCGTAAAGCTCGCTGAGCATACCGGGTCTGCCGTATTGGTGAACGGCGGATTGGCATTGCTTGGCGGTGGTGAACTCAAACCACGCGCAAAGCATATCGATGCCGGGGATACCGAACGAACGGTAGGATCGCATACAGTCGCCAAGCGCGCAGGTCTGGGAGTGGAGCGTGGGCTCCTCCATCATATGACCCGTCAGGGCGATGCCGTGCTCGTCGCACCACTTGCCGCAGGAATCGGCAAAGGCTTCGGCAAAGCGCTCGGCAACGTGGTCGTGATAGCGGTAGCGCGTCAGAGACGGCATGCCATCGGGCAGATCCCAAAGCAGCTCGGGCAGATGCTCGACAAGCGACTCTCCGTACGCGGCACGGAAGGTGTCCTCCAGATCGTCGGTCCAGGGGAGCTTCACGTTCTGACGGCTTTCGGCAAAGCCGAGCGTGCCCTTGCGGCTGAACTGCGGCTCGTCGGTGAAGATGGACGGAATGGTCTTGCCAAAGTCCTTGCCCACCTTTTTATAATATCTTTCATGCGTGACCTCAAGGAATTTTTGGATCGCCTTGGGGTTCAGCGTATCAACATAGGCTTGATTGTTGTAGCGCGGGGTGCTTGCGGTGATCTCGCGGTAGACCGTCCACAGCGTACCCTGCGTTTCGTCACCTTCGCCGACCATCTTGTAGGACTTCAGGCACTTATCCTCGCCCAGCACCACGTCAAAGCGGGCAATGATGCGCGTATGCTCGTTCGTTTTATATTCGGGATCGCAGGAAAAGCAGAGCGACCTTTGGCGCAGGTCGTAATCCTTTGTCACGTAGCCGCCCGCAAAGCCGGAGGGCCACATATCCTCGTCATACAGCCATGCCAGCATCTCGTTTTCCTTGGCGTGATCGACACACGCCTTGACAAGCTCCATGAACTCGTCCGAAAGATAGGTCGTGGACATACCCGCGCGGCAGTGCATGTGAAAGCCGCCAAGCCCCATTTCCTTAAAAATGTCGATCTGACGAAGCAGCTCGTCCTTTTTAAGGTCACAGTTCCAAGCCCAGAAGGGCGTGCCGCGGTACTCCGCGGTAGGATGCTCAAACAGCTTTTTATCAAGCTGCCGTTTTTTTCTGTTACCGTCGTAAAGCATCAAAAAAACCTCCTTGCGTTTATATTTTGAACTGCAACTTCATTATAACAATGACTTTCTTCCATGTCAACAAAAAAAGCGCTTATGGAAAAATAAGCGCTTTTTTGCAAAACAAAAGTTCTTTTTTATAATATATGAGCCATTACTGTATGCTCTTTCCGCCGTCAACGTAGATGCTCTGACCCGTGATATATCTGCCCTCATCTGAGCAAAGCAGCGAAACGATCCCCGCACAGTCATCGGGCTTGCCGTAAAAGCCGACGGGGATGCTGTCAGTCACCTTTTTGGCGTAGACAGGGTCGGAAAGCGCCTCCACGTTTCTGTCGGTATAGATCACACCGGGGGCAACGTTGTTGACGGTGATCCCATCCTTTGCAAGCTGCAGGGAAAGCGATTGCATCATATTGGTCTGCGCTGCCTTTGACGCCGAGTAGATCAGCATATCGGGATGAGGCTTTGCCTCCTGCACCGAGCCGACGGTAATGACTCTGCCCCAGCCGTTTGCCTTCATATGCGGCACCGCCGCCTGAATGAGCAGCATAGAGGATACAAAATTACAGTTGAGCTGGTCATAGCAGGCGTCGGTCGTGATCTCCTGCCAAGGGGTACGGTACTGTACCGACGCGTTCAGAACAAGCACGTCCACTTCAGAGATCTGCTCGGCAAGCGCCTTTGTCGCATCAAGATCGCACAGGTTCGCGGTCACGATCTGCGCCTTGCCGCCCTTTTCTTCGATAGCGGCTTTCAGTTCCTTTATGTGTCGGCTCTCACTGACACCGTGCAAAACGACCTCAAAGCCGTCCGCGGCAAGCCGCAGCGCGATCGCCTTACCGATGCCCCTTGACGAGCCCGTAACAAATGCTTTTTTCATCCCGTCACCTCGTCAAAGCGCGGTCTGGGTGTCATTCGGGTCGCCGTTGCGCGCGAGATCGTATTCCTTGGACCAATCAAGGTCACGGTACTCCTCACCGCGGGGATCGTTTTTGATCCAATCCAGCAGCATATCCAGCATTTCCTCGGTCCAGGTGTTTTTGTCGATCTGCGCCGTGGTAAACTTGCCCTGACCGATCATTTCAAAGCCAAAATCGTCCTTGACGTGCGTTTTTGCCGCGCCCTCAACGACGTCGGCAACAAGGTGGCTGGGGATAAACAGCACACCGCCGCCCGCACCGAACACAATGTCGCCCGGCAGACAGATCGCACCGCCAAAGCTTGTAATATCGTTCCAATCCTTCATCACGAACTCACGGATGGGGGTGGGGTCAATGCCTCTGTAATAGACCTGAACATCGGGCACCTGCTTCATCTGCTCGACGTCGCGCACGCCGCCCCAAACCACGGCACCGCCGTTTTTGGTGCGCTTGTGAATGGCGGTGGTCAGGTTGCCGCCAAGGAAGGTGCCCTTATAGATCTTGTCGTACATATCGCAAACGACAACGTCGCGCTCGTACAGGTTATCGATCACCCATTGATTATAGTTGCCGCTTCTGCCGTCCTCGGCGCCTCTTTGGAATTGCAGCTCATGCAGGTCGGGACGTGTGGGGCAGAAGGTGCAGGTCACGGCTCTGCCAACCAGCTTTCTGCCGTCGTTGTGCAGCGCCTGCATGGGCGCTTCGCCGCCGCCGACGAACTGATTTTCATAGCCCAGCACAAAGATGGGCTTCCAGACCTCCTCCAGCGTCATGCCGTAAAGCGCGTCCAGATACTTATCGGCGACCTTGGGTCTGCCGTCGGGGAGTCTTTCCCCCTTCCAATTCGGGGTGAGTGCGATCACCGCTTCTCTATCGTTAAAATGCATATCTTTTAGCTCCATATTCTATCGTTTGAAAATTCTTTGTTCCATTCATCCGTGGGCTCAAAATAGCCGGGGATATTGGGGTTGATATGCTCGCGCAGCACCTCTTCGTTGAGGTCGTCGAAGCCAAGGCCCGGCTTTTCGGGCACCTTAATAAAGCCATCCTTGAAGATCGGATTATCAATACCCGTCACCATATCTGCCCACCACGGCACGTCGACCGAGTGGAACTCCAGCGCAAGCACGTTATGCATCGCAGCCGCGGTATGCACCGCCGCAAGGCAGGCAACGGGGCTTTCCGCCATGTGGATCGCGGTCGCAACGCCGTACTCATCGGCGATGTCACCGATCTTTTTGAGCTCCAGCGCGCCGCCGCACGTGAGAATGTCGGGATGGATCACCGAAACGCCACCCGCCTTGATCAGCGTTTCAAAGCCCTCCTTTAAGTAAATATCCTCACCCGTGCAAACAGGGATCGTCGTACTGTTACGGAGCCGCACGTACTGATCGGTATACATCCACGGCACCATATCCTCGATCCAGGC
>JAGALS010000002.1 GCA_017625065.1 Clostridia bacterium
AAGCGACATATCACGAACGCGAAGCGTTCTATATCACGACACCGCAGGTGTCTATATCACGCGCCGTAAGGCGTTATATCACGTCGCTTTGTCTGACCGTGTCAGACAAACGACACTCTCCACGTGACCGGTACGGGGAAACAAATCCACAGGAGTAACAGTGCCGATCTCGTAGCCGAGGGCGTGCAAGATCGCGCAGTCGCGCGCCAGGGTGTCGGGGTTGCAGGAAACGTAGACGATGCGCGGGATCTCGCGCGCGGCGAGAAATTGCAGCAATGCCTCGTCGCAGCCCTTGCGTGGCGGATCCAGAATGACCACGTCGGGATGGAGCGTGCCGCGCTCCTGCTCGACGGGGGCAAGCAGCCCCTCGGCATTTGCGGCGTCGCCGCAATAAAAATGCGCGTTTTTGATACCGTTCAGGCGCTTATTGACGTTGGCGCACTCCACGGCGGCAGGAACGATCTCGATGCCGATGACCTCGCCCGCGCGCTCCGCCATCGAAAGTCCGATGGTGCCCGCACCGCAATACAAATCGAGCAAAAGCCCCTTTCCGTCAAGCTCCGTGCGCTCGGCGGCAAGGCTGTAAAGCAGCTCTGCCGCATCGTGATTGACCTGATAAAAGGACGCGGGCGCGATGCGGAAGGTCTTGCCGCAAAGGGTATCTTCTATGTAAGGATTTCCGTAAACGGTGTGATATTTTTCACCCAAAACGACATTGGTCTGCTTTCTGTTCTCATTGACCACGACAGAAGTCACTTGGGGGAATTTTTCAAGCAGCTTTCCCACAAATTCAAGCGCGTGGGGCAGCTCTTTTCCGTTGATCACGGGACAGACCATGATCTGCTCTCCCTTGTAGCTTTGGCGCAGATACAGATGCCGCAAAAGTCCCTTGCCCGTTTCCTCGTTGTAGCTTTCGATCCTCTTTTCGGTATAAAATTCGCAGAAAAAGCGCAAAATTTCTCCAAAAACGGGCGGTTGCAGCGCACAATCAAAGGCGGGCACAACACGGTGCGTTTTCGGTGCGTAAAAACCGCCGTAAAGCCCGTTTTTGCCACCCGTTATGGGGTATTCCGCTTTATTGCGGTAGCCCTTCTGCTCGCCCGTCGTGCGCACCGCCTCAACATTTACAAAGGACAATCCCGCCTTGCGAAAGGCGTGGGTCACAAAGCCGCGCTTCAGCTCCAATTCCTTTTCGTAGGACAAATAGCGATAAACGCACCCACCGCAAGAGGCAGGCGCGCCACAATAGCCGTCGACACGGTCGGGGGATGCTTCAAGCAGCTCCGCCACCTTGCCCACGGCAAACGTTTTACTCACTTTGATGATCTGCGCCCTCACGGTATCCCCCGCCACAGCGCCGCCAAGAAAGGCCACACGACCGTCGGGGGCGTGGGCAACGCCATACCCCAAATTATTGAGGTCGGTGACCTCCAATACAAGCTCCGCGCCCTTTGTCAGCTCAGACATAGAATTCCTCGCCACTCTCAAGGCACAGACAACCGATCGCGCCGCCCTGAAGCGCACCGCAATCAAGCCATATCACGCCGTCATCCTTTTCGATCTTGCCACTCTCGGTCGGCGTGCAGCCAACGATCAACGTGCGGTCATCAAAAAAGCGGTCACCCTTCTTTGCAGGCACAAAAAAGTCCTCGGGCTGATAATCTTCAAGCTCGGTATCGGGG
Organism: Clostridia bacterium; assembly: GCA_017625065.1. Classification (GTDB taxonomy): domain Bacteria; phylum Bacillota; class Clostridia; order Oscillospirales; family CAG-272; genus Firm-07. The sequence goes on from JAGALS010000002.1 coordinate 1,683, forward strand.
TCAAAGTCGGCAATTCCCGCATACGTCAGCACGTATTCCTTACCCTTGACCTCGACCTCCTCGTACAGCGCAAACTCCGAAAGATAGTCGATCACGCCCTCGCGCATCTCATCGTCCAGCGCGCGGAAGCCGTCCAGCGTGGGCTTGCCGCCCTCGTTTGCCCAAGCCATCATCTCGGCGGCAAATTCGGGTGTGGGGCTTGCACCATCCTTCAGCATCTTATCAAAGCCCGCAAGCATACGGAGCGCCAAAAAGTCGTGCTCGCCCGCCACGGGATAAATATTCGCGCGCATGCTCATATCGGTCAGCACCTCCATGCCCTGCTCGCCGTAGTCCGCCACGTCGCCGATCACATAAAGGATATCGGTATCCTTCAAATTGATCGCTTGCAGCAGTCTGTTGTATTTATTCCAATCGCCGTAAATTCCTGCCGTTACGTAGGTCATTTCAAATACTTCCTTTCTCGGTTACCATCTGTATGGTAGGTGTTGTATCAAGCTCGATCTCAACGGTGGGATCCGCCGCTTTTACCAGCGCGGAAAGCTTTTCGCAGACCGCCACCTCGGTTGCAAAGTGCCCCGCCTCGATGAGGGCGATGCCCTCCTCGGCGCCGTCCAGCATACGGTGGTAGCCGATGCGCCCCGCAAGGAACAAATCTGCTCCTGCTTCGATCGCGGCATCCACAAAATCGCCGCCCTCTCCGCCAAGCACCGCAACGCGGCGCACACTGCCCTCTCCCGACAGTAAAACTGCGGGGATGTGCAGCTTTTCGCATACCGTTGCGGCATATTCTGCCGCAGACACGGCGAGGGGCAGATCGCCGATCCTGCCCATTTCCTCGCCCTCGGGGCCAAAGGCGCTCACGTTTTCAAGCCCCAGAAGCTCTGCCAAAATATCATTCACGCCACCCTTTGCGGTGTCGAGTCTTGTATGAAAGCTTATGGCGGTCACGTCAGCTTTTACGAGTGCCATCAGCTTGCGCGGCACGGTGCGGCTCGGTGTCAGCGCCTTCACGCCGCGGAACAGCAGCGGATGGTGCGTGAGCAGCACGTCAAAGCCGCCTCGGACGCATTTTTCGACCACGCGCTCGGTGGCATCCAGCGCGACCAATACGCGGCGCACGGGTCTTGCCTCGTCCATACAGCAGGCGATGCCGTCGTTATCCCACTCGGCAGAGAGCGCGCGAGGAGCAAAGGCGTTCAGATATTCATATAATTGCTTTACCGTCATATCTTTTTTCCTTTATCAAATGATTTGAAAAATTATTAAAATCGCGTGAGAAACGAACCCGTGCGGGGTCGTTTCTCACGCGGTGCGATCACTGTGCAGACAAAAACTCGTTCAATTTACGGATCAGCTCGTCAGCATCCGTGCCGTGAACGGCACAAGCATCGGCGATCGACTCGCCGCGGGATGCGGGGCATCCAAGGCAGTGCATGCCGATCTCGAAGAAAAATTTTGCGGTTCCTGCGTTATAATCAAGCACGTCTCCGATAATACTTTCTTTGGTTACCTTCATGGTAAAGCCCTCCTTCTTTGTTCTTGCTTTTATTATACTGTTTTCTGCCTTCTTTGTCAACTAAAGACTTTACAATTTTTCAAAATAATGATATACTTATATAGATCAAAGCCCGAGCGCCGAGAGCAGATCGTCCTTTTGACGGTAACCGAGCGATCTTGCCACGACCTCGCCATTCTTGATCAGCGCAACAAAGGGGATCGAGGTGATGCCAAAGCGCATCGCAAGCGCATTTTCCTCGTCCACGTTGACCTTGCCGACAACGATCTCGGGGTGCTCGTGGGCGATCTGCTCGATCACGGGCGAGAGCATACGGCACGGGCCGCACCAATCGGCGTAAAAATCAAGCAGCACCGTAGCGCCCGATTCGATCAGTTCCCTATATTTTGCTTCATTTACAGCTTGTACAGACATAACAATACTCCTTTCAAGGCATATTTCAATTTTATTATATCCTACATATCGCCAAAAATCAAGACAAGACGGAGAAAACATATTATGAAAATCAAAGAAAATTCGGATAAGGAGATCGTGAAAGCCATCAGACAGGGCCTGGAGATGACGGGCGGCTACTGTCCCTGCCGCTTGGAGCGCATTCCCGAAAACAAATGTATGTGCGACGAGTTCCGCCGTCAGATCGCCGACCCCGATTTTGAAGGCTTTTGCCATTGCTATCTCTATTACAAGGAAAAATAAAACGAGGAAATGATGAAAACCCCTACCCTTTTGGAAGAAACGTTGCATTTTGCCCCCGTGGCGCTCCCGCACAGAGAGCGCTACAACGCCTTCGCGATGCAAGCGCCCGTGCAAAATGCCGAGCGCGGCTTCGCCACGCTCTATCTGTGGAGCGAGGCCTACCGTCAGGAGCTTGCCTTCACCGACACCCACGCGCTGATCCGCCTTGGCAAGGACGGCAGCTACAGATACGTATTCCCCATCGGCGCGGCTTCCCCGAAGCCGATCATAGACGCGCTTTTGCAAAGCGAGCAGCCCCTGCGGCTGATCAGCGTGACCGAGCGCGAGCTCGACTTCGTACTGCGCGAATATCCCGACGTCTTTGACGTGCGGGAGGTCAGAGATTTTGAGGACTACCTCTACTCCGCCGAGGCGCTTGACACGCTCTCGGGCAAGAAGCTGCACGCCAAGCGCAATCACATCAACGCCTTTTGCGCGGCGCACGAATGGTCGGTGCGCGCGCTCACCCCAGCCGATTTTGACGACTGCCGCGCCATTCTGGATGCCTGGAGCGCCGAGCGCCCAAGCGACTCCCTGTGGAGAGAGCGCAGCGCCATTGAGCGCGCCTTCGGCGCTTTCGAGGAATTGGAGCTTTGCGGCGCGTTGCTGATCGCCGACGGGCAAAGTGTTGCTTTTACCATCGGCAGCATGATCACCCCCGACACGATGGACGTGCATTTTGAAAAGGCGCTGCCAAACGTGAACGGCGCGTATCCCACCATCAACCGCGAGTTCGTGCGTATGATGCGCCGTCGCTTCCCCGCGCTTGTGTGGGTCAACCGCGAGGACGATATGGGGCTTGAAAATTTGCGAAAGGCGAAGCTTTCCTATCACCCTGCGGCGATGGTCAGAAAATACACGCTCACGCAAAAATAATATGGGATATCTTGTATTTTTTTCTGATTTGTGATACAATAATTGAAATACCCTTAACGTATAGAAACGGAGAAATAACTATGGCTTGGAAAATACTGCTTTGCATCTTGTTCGGATATCTGATCGGAGGCATCAACCCCTCTTACATCATCGGTCGCATTCGCGGCTTTGACATCCGCAAAAAGGGATCGGGAAATGCCGGTGCCTCGAACGCGGTGATCGTGATGGGAAAAACGGTCGGCGTTCTCATCGCAATTTTTGACATTTTAAAAGCGGCCGCCGCCTATTGGCTGGCGACCCTCATCTTCAAGGATCTCACCTTCGCCGCCGAGATCGCGGGCGTCGCCTGCATTCTGGGGCATATGTTCCCCGTTTATATGAAATTCAAGGGCGGCAAGGGCCTTGCCTGCCTTGGCGGCGTGCTGCTGGGTATGGATTGGCGCTTCTTTTTTGCAGTCCTTGCCACCGAGATCCTGCTTTGCATTCTGGTCAACTACATCTGCATCGTTCCGATCACCACTTCTATCGTGATGCCCATTGCCTACGGCCTCTTTGGCGCGCAGGGCGTGGCGCCCTGGTTCATCAAGGCTGAAAACGGCTGGGCAGGTGCCGCGATCCTTTCGATCGCGACGGTCGCTATGCTTTGCCGCCACATTCAGAATCTTCGCCGCATCGTGCACGGCACGGAAATGCGCTTTAGCTATCTGTGGATGAAGGATGACGCAAGGCTTGCCGAGCGTCAGCGCATCGAGCGCAACGGCGAGCGCTATCAGCAAAAAAAGGAAGCGAAACAGCAAGCGAAGACAGAAAACCACTAAATTTTGTCTGTTTGGAGGTCTTTTATGAACATTACGCTTTACGGTGCGGCAAGCGACCGCATTGACCGCGCCTATATCGAAGGTGTAGAGGCGCTGGGGCGCGCTATGGCAAAGCGCGGACACACGATGGTGTTCGGCGCGGGCTCAACAGGTCTGATGGGCGCGGCGGCGCGCGGTATGGCTGCCGAGGGCGGTCAGATCATTGGCGTCACGCCCCACTTTATGCACGAGCTGGAGCCTGTTTTCGCAGAGTGCACCGAGATCATTCACACCGAAACGATGGCGGAGCGCAAAAACATTATGGAAGAAAAGGCAGATGCCTTTATCATCGTTCCCGGCGGCATCGGTACCTTTGACGAGTTCTTTCAGATCCTGACGCTGAAGGTGCTTGGCAGACACGACAAGCCCATCATTCTTTATAATATCAACAGCTTTTGGGATAATATGATCTCGGTCATCGGCACCGATCTGATCAAGGGCTTTATCAGCACCAAGACCGCCGATTGCTTCTGCATTTGCGAAACGCCCGACTCGGTCTTCAATGAGATCGAGGATGCCGCCAAAAACGGCTGACACATCTGAAAAACATCATTTTTTATAACACGTATCCCTCTTTTTAATACCAAAACTATATCAAACGGAGATTAAAAAAATGAAGAGAAAGCTTTTATGCCTCTTGCTTGCCGTTTTGATGATCCTTCCCCTGTTCACCGCCTGCTCGAAGGACGGCAAGGAGATCGACATCGTATCAAAGGGCGCAAGCGCCTATACGATCATCCTGCCTGAAAACAAGGAAGAGGGCGATGCCGCCATCAAGCTTTGGAAGGCGATCGAAAAGCAAACGGGTGTGACCCTGCCGTATGCCGAGGACATCTTCAGCAGCACAGATCAGCCCAAATCCGCCAAGGAGATCCTGGTGGGTCAGACCAACCGTCTTGCCTCCGAGGAAACGCTTGCCGAGCTTCGCCCCAAGGACTTTGTGATCAAATACGTCAATGACCGCGTGGTGATCCTGGGTGGCTCTCCCGAGGCGACCGTACGCGCCGTTGATTACTTTATCGACACCTATATCGACGGCAAGGCGCAGACCGTTTCAGTCTACCAGAAGCGCGCTGACCTTGTCGAGCATCCGTATGCGCTGCGAGATCTTTCCGTCGACGGTGTTCCCCTCTCGGAATACACCATCGTTTTCCCCGCGGGCGCGGATCAGGCAAGCGATACAACGATACTGACCTATTATACCGCACTTGCCCTTTCCGATTACATACTCGCCAATGCCGGCATCAAGCTGAAATTGGCGCCCGATTCCAAGGAAGAGACCGAGTACGAGATCCTGGTCGGGCACACCTCCCGCGAGGCATCCAAGGCAGTCAAGGACACTACGCTTGCCGCTGATGAATATTTGCTGATGAAAAGCGGCAGCAAGATCGTGATGCAGGGCAACACCTATATGGTCGCGGGCGCTGCAAGCGCGCTTGCAAACATTTACTTCAAGAGCGAGGGACCCAACACCGATATCGACCTCACCACCCTGCCCACCGCCCCGACACCCGCTAAATTCACCTTTGAAAAGGCGACCTCCGCCATTCTGATGATCGGCGACGGTATGGGTAATGCCCATATCGATGCGACCCTTGCAAGCGGCAAGCTGAAAAGCTTTGTCGCGCGCACTCTGCCCTTCGAGGGCAGCTGCACCACCGCATCGGAATCGGTGCTCAACAGCAAGGTCAAATACACAGACAGCGCGGCAGCGGCTACGGCGCTTGCCACGGGATACAAGACCTTAAACGGCTATCTTGGTATGGACGCATCGAAGACCGTCCGCCAGAACGTACGGGAGCTTGCACACAGCGTTGGCGCACGCACAGGCGTGCTGACGACCGATGCGATCACGGGCGCGACGCCTGCCGGATTTTTGTGTCACCACGACGCCCGCGGAGATGCCAAGGTGCTGAAGGAGCAGATCGATCTGCTGACCCAAAACGGCGAGATCGATTACTGCACGGGTGATGCCTCGGTCCTTGTAACACCCGCGCGCAATGCGTTGTCACAGCTATCCGAAGGCGGCAGTCGCTTCTTTATGATGATCGAGGAGGCGCACATCGATAAATTCTCGCACAAGGGTCCCACCTCGATGTCCTCGATGCAGGAATGTGTCGTGCGCTATAACCGTTGCATCGCCTACGCAATCGCGTTTGTGATGCTGCACCCTGCCACCGCACTGATCATCACCGCCGACCACGAAACGGGCGGCCTTGAAAAGGACAGCGACGGCAATTACGACTTCACCAATCAAACCAAAAAGGATTATTGGCAGCACACCAATGCAAACGCGCCCATCTTTGCCCTCGGTGAGGGTGTAGATGCGCTGATCAAGGCAGATACGGTGATCGATAACACCGACGTTGCAAAGCACATCGCGGGCATCTTCGGCAGCACCTCATTTGGAAAATAACAATAAAAAAGCCCACCGCCTCGCGCATTGCGCGAAGCGGTGGGCTTTTTATGTCTTATTTCAGATATTTTGCGGTATACTCCCGGACGTCGACCACGGTCTTGTTCAAACGTGCCTCTTCTGCCGCGAAGACGATCAGATGGTTCTGCACCGAAATGCCGATCTCGCTGAGCGTGCTGTCAACGATACCCTCGGCAATGTACTTATAAAGTGCTTCAACGATGCCGCCGTCGCCGCCGCCGTGTCCGCTGGCGATCGATTCACCCACGGCCTCTTCCGAAGGCTTGATCTCCTTGGTTTCCTTGGTCTTGAAGTTGTAGTAATAGAAAACGCCATCGCCGTGCGAACCGTAAAGCTCACCGTCGGTACCCATAATTCTGATCTGTCTGCCGCCCTTGTTAAAGCCACTCATATTGAAGGATGCCACAGCGCCGTTTTCAAATTCCATATTGACGACCTGATGGTCGACCACGTCATTGTTGCACTTGAATACACACTTGCCGTACTGCGTGGTGCGCATCATCTCGTTCAGCATCTCCTCGGTGGGATTGGGCTTCTGGATCGCATGTCCGCGATACCAGCCGCGGGCATTGATGCCGTAGATCTTTTGAGCTGCATAGTAGCAATCTGCTTCATGCGGGCAACCCTCGTGGCAGTATTCGGGCGCGCCCTCAGGTGCGTTTTCGCGTCTGAAGTAAGAAAGCGAGCCAAAGGACTGCGCATGGGTGCACTTACTGCCGATCAGCCATTGGATCAGGTCGATATCGTGGCAGGATTTTGCAAGCAGCATATTCGAGCTTTCCGCAGTGTTGCCCCAGTTGCCGCGCACATAGCTGTGGCTCTGGTGAATATTACCCACACACTCAACGTGGTGGACAGACATCACGTCACCGATGCAGCCCTCTTCGATCATCTTCTTCATCTTACCCCAGAAAACGGTGTAGCGCAGTACGTGGCACACCAGGACCTTGACACCCTTCGCCTTTGCGGCGTTTGCCATATCGGCACATTCCTCGGGGGTGGGCGCCGCAGGCTTTTCAAGCAAAAGATCATAACCAAGCTCGATCGCCTTCATCGCGGGCGCATAGTGCAGTGCGTCGCTGGTGGAAATGATCGCTACGTCAGCAAATTTGGGGCGAGCAAGCAGCGTTTCCCACGTGTCATAGCAGTTTTCCTCGGGGATGTTGTGAAGCTCGCGAACAAGCTCTCTTCTGTCTTCAATGGGCTCGGCAACGCCGACGATCTCAAATTTTCCGCTTTTCTTCATATAATTGGTGTAGGTTCTGCCTCTGTTGCCCGCACCGATCAGCACGACCTTTAACTTTTTCATCATGATGCTCCTTTGCATATTGATTTTTTGACAGTTTCATTGTATAATAAATTCAGTCAAGTCGCCATAACAATATTGTTTTAAATTAGCACAAAATTGAGGTGATAGTATTGGATCAAAACAGGGATCGCTCCCCCTTTTATGAAAACGTGCCGCAAGACGTCTCCCCCATCCGCTTCCGCACGTCTCGCGAAAACAGCCCCTTCTCTCTGCATTGGCACGAGCACCTGGAGCTCCATTATATCATAGAGGGCGAGCTTACGGTCAGATGTGAAAACGAAACTGTGACCGTATCTAAAAACAGCTTTCTGATCGTCAACAGCAACGAGCTCCACGAGGGACTTGGCGGCAGCGGGACTCGCTTTTATATGCTGATCCCCCCGACGTTTTTTGAGAATAAAAGCATCATTTTAAAGCGTGTGGTAAAGGATGCGTACCTTTCAGACCTTGCCCAAAAAATGATCTGTGAGTATGAAAATCAGGACGATTTTACGAACTTCGCTATGCAGGGCTACGCCCATCTGATGCTTGTTCACCTGTGTCGGCATTACGTATATGAGAGCTTTGACAAGCGCGCATGGAACAGCTATTCCCAACGGATCGTGGGGCTCAATAAGGCGGTCAAATACATACACGACAACTATCAATCGGACATCTCGCTGGAGGAGCTTTCGAGGATCTCCAACTTCAACAAATACTATTTCTGCAACATCTTCAAAAGCTTCACGGGCGAGAGCTTCAAGGAATACCAGAACCGCATCCGCATCCAAAAAGCGACCGAGCTGCTGTGCGCCACCGATATGTCCGTGACCGAGATTGCCTTTCTTTGCGGCTTCAATGACTCCAACTATTTTGCCAGGGCCTTCAAGAAATTCACAGATCAAACGCCCCGTGAGCTGCGGAAAAACGGCGCGGTTTGATCCCCTTTCACCCCCAAGTTCACAAAAATTGCAAAAGCCGATACGGATGATTCCATATCGGCTTTTCTTTCGCTTTAGTATAATTTTCTCGGTTTATCGATCAAGTCGGCCAGATAATCAAGAGAAACATTATAATATCTTGCCAAGGTAACAAAATGATGCATTGGAAGTTCGCGCTCCCCACGTTCATATAAGGAATAATGCTGTCGCGAGATACCCAGTATCTGTGCAATATCAGCTTGCTTTTTATCAGCATCTTCTCTAAGATCTCTAAGTCTTTGGTAATATTGCATATCATATTCCTCCTTAACAAAAAGCTCTAATTGCCTATATGCATAATTATATCACGCATATAAATATATGACTTGACAAATCATACAAATGTATGATATAATACCATTGTGCACACAAACGTATGCAAACTCCAATTGTCGCCAAAAAAACCGATACGGTCTTCATCCGTATCGGCTTTTTTCTTATGCACGACTCCCTTCGGTAGTAAGTAAGTGCGCACTTGTAGGTGAACTACGTAAGCCTCCCTCCAAGAGGGAGGTGGCGTGCGAAGCATGACGGAAGGAGCCTGCGTAACTTTGCGTTCAGATCAACTTTATTGTAACGCATTCTCCCTCAGTCGCCTGTGGCGACATGCCCCACGAAGAATGCTTTGCGTTCTTCAGAAAGAAACAATTGTTTCTTTCGCTCCCTGGAGGGAGCCCGGTCAGTATTCGCTTATTTGGTTGTTATCTCATCAGATAAAACTGTCCATTGACAAGAGCTTTTTGCGTCAAGATCAATCAGCCGCCCATTGCTGCGCGCGCTGTACCGCGCGGTGCCAATCAAGGAGCTTCTTTTCGCGCGCCGCCTCATCCATTTCGGGGGTAAAGGTGCGCTCCACCGCGATGTTTTCGGCGATCTCCGTAAGGCTGCCGAACACGCCGACAGCAAGCCCCGCAAGGTTGGCGGCGCCCAGCGCCGTCGTTTCGATGCAGGCGGGGCGCACGATCGGCAAATTCGAAAAATCGCTTTGCATCTGCAAGAGCAGATTATTGGCGCAGGCGCCGCCGTCCACGCGCAAGGCGGGAATATCAGCCCCCGCATCCTTTTGCATCGCATCCAGCAGATCCACGGTCTGCAGTGCCATCGCCTCCAGAGTCGCGCGCACGATGTGGGCGCGCGTAGTGCCGCGCGAGATACCGACGATCGTGCCTCGCGCGTAAGGATCCCAATAGGGTGTGCCAAGACCCGTGAGGGCAGGCACAAAACAGACGTTACCCGTATCGGGCACGGAGGCGGCAAGCGCCTCGCTTTCGGCAGCAGAGCCGAGAATGCCGAGTCCGTCGCGCAGCCATTGGATCGCCGCACCGCAAACGAACACCGAGCCCTCCAGAACATATGTCACCTGATCGCCGATCTGCCAGCCGACGGTGGTGAGCAATCCGCTCTCGGAGCTGACCGCGGTGTCGCCCGTATTCATCAGCAAAAAGCCGCCCGTGCCGTAGGTATTCTTCACCATACCGCGCTCAAAGCAGCATTGCCCGAAGAGCGCCGCCTGCTGATCGCCCGCAACGCCCGCCACGGGGATGGGCGCGCCGAGCAGCGACGTGTCGGTCTCGCCAAAAATACCGCACGAGGGCAGTACCTTGGGAAGCATTGCGGCGGGGATGTGAAAAAGCTGCAGCAGCTCCGCATCCCATTGCATCGTGTGAATATTGAACAGCAGTGTGCGCGCCGCGTTCGACGGATCGGTGGCGTGCACGCTGCCACCCGTCAGGCGGTAGATCAGAAAGCTGTCGACCGTACCGAACAACAGCTCACCGCGCTCGGCGCGCTCGCGCGCGCCCTCGACGTGCGTGAGGATCCATTCCAGCTTGGTCGCGGAAAAATAGGCATCGGGCTTGAGTCCCGTTTTTTCACGGATCATCTCTGCCTTACCGTCGGCGACCAGCGCCTCGCACCGCGCCGCCGTGCGGCGGCATTGCCAAACGATCGCGGGGCAGATCGGCTTGCCCGTTCCCTTTTCCCAAACGACGGTGGTCTCGCGCTGATTGGTGATGCCGATACCCGCGATGTCCGTGGGAGCAAGCCCCGATCGCTTCAGCGCCTCACGGGCGCAGTAAAGCTGGCTCTGCCAGATCTCCTCGGCATCGTGCTCGACCCATCCGACCTGCGGAAAATATTGCGTAAATTCCTTGGAGGCAGAGGCAACCGTATTGCCGTTTCGATCAAAGATCACACAGCGCGAGCTGGTCGTGCCCTGATCCAATGCCATCAAATATTGCTTCATAACGCTTCCTCCTTTTTGCGCTTGCCCTGTTGAGGTATGCACCGTGTGGGCACAAGCCGTTTGACTCTGAAAATCGGCTCGAACGTGAGGGCAAACACCCCTTGATCGGTACTGACTGTCGTAAGCGTGCCGTAGCGTGCCCGATAGTTCGCCATCAGCTCGCTCAGAAAGGCTTCGGGTACGTTCAGCGCCTCGGCAAATTCCCAGGACTCACGGCAGCCCGCAAGAAAGGCGCGGATCAGCCCGCGAATCCCCACCAAGCGGTCAAAATTGCGTGTGCGCGCCTTCTGCTCCATATGCGGATCGTCCAGGATATCCCCTGCCGAATGCATCGCGTGTGTCAGCTCCTCGCACAGCACCACGCGTCGCTCTGCCTCGGTGTCGATCTTCTCGGAAAGCGCGATCACGTCGTCACAGCAAAGCCCGCGGATCCGCGGCGAGGTAAAGGGATATTTTTCGATGACCGTGAGGCCCCTTGCCAGCGCTTCATCCAATAAACCTTCGTATGTTGGCATTCGTTCCCTCCGTCAATTCTTGCGGCGCGACTTCACAAAGCGCACAAAATCCTCGATCTCGCGCAGCTCATCCTCGGAAAACTCCTCGCCCTCAAAGTGGGCGGCAAGGGTGTGGGGGGGCTGCTGCTCCCAGCCCGTGAGATACGCGGGCGTAACACCCAGCGCCGCTGCAAGCTTTGCAAGCGCACTTGTGGGGATCTTGTCGGTCTGCCCCGTCGCATAGCGATGGATCGCGGATTTCGCAAGCCCCGTCGCATTTGCAAGCTCACCATAGGAAAGTCCGCGCAGCTCCATTTGCGCGCGAATGCGTTCGGATACGGTCATATTCATAGCCGCCTTTCAATGTTCTCTTCTTTTTTATTGTATCATTTACGGAACGATGTGTCAACCTTTCGTCACGATTTCGTGACGAATTAACATTTCATTCATACTTTTTTTCGAAAAAGTACTTGACAAAGCGATATTCGTGGTGTATGCTATAGTCGTTCCACAATTAGGACGGCTGTTCGAGTGAACGCTCACGAGGGCGAGAGGCGGTATTTGAAAAAACAACACCGTACAAGCGCTTTTAGGCGGTGCACTTCTCTTTTTGTGGCAAAAACTCGGCTTGGTCGTTCCAAAATTGAAACACTTGGTGCAGCCTGCCCACCGCGGAGGCAGTCTTGTGCCTACACCGTCCTAAATTTAGGACAGAAAGGAGAACAAATGCCTGTATCCGGAGCCTGCCCCTATTTCCGCTATGAGAAATCGGGGATCACCTATTGCGAGTGCGGAGAGCTGCGCTTTCCCGACCGCAAGGCGCGCAGAGACGTTGTCTACGCCTATTGCGCCCACCCCACCAACTACGGCGCCTGCCCCTTCAAGCACGCGCTGGACGGATATTATGAAAGGAGCCTTTGAAAAATGAAGGACGAAAAAGAAAACACGGCAAAAAAGCCACTTGAAAACGACCCCCGTCGCTTTGCCTATATGATCGCCTGGCGTGACCGCTATATCGAAGCCCTGAAGCAAGAGCTTGCGGGATGGGAGGAAAAGGATGCGCTGCTTTGCTCCCTACTCTACTGTGCGCTTGCCCGTATCGCAAGCGAGGGTGAGGAAAAGGACGGGGGCGAGGTGCTGATTGAAAAGAGCGAGGTGACAAAGCTGCTCGGTACCTTTGAATGCCACACAAGCGACACGGGCGATGCTTACGCCGTGCGCTTCACCAAAAAGCAAGAGCAATCGCAAGCGAGCGCAAAGGAAGACACGCAAGCGAGCGCACAAGGCGAGCAAACGGTCGCGCAAAACGCCGATCGGGAAACCGCGCAGGAAGGCATAACGGGAGAGCACGCCGATGGCGGCGAAGCGCAAGAAGGCTGAAAAAAGCAGCGCTGTGCTGGAGCTGCGGCGCTTGCTTGCCGAGCGCGTGCCCGAGGCGGTCGCCTTTCTTGTACAAATGATGCGGGACGAGGCGCAAAAGCCCGAGCTGCGTATGAAGGCGGCGGAAAGCATCCTGGACCGCGCCTGCGGCAAGGCGAGCTCGATACAGCCGACCGAGTCCGAGGGCGGCGCGCCGATCTCGATCTCGTTTGAGGGGGTGCTTGAGGAATGGAGCCGATGAAGGAGCCGATCATTTTTGAAAAGCTGCGGCGCGAGGTTCCCAATCCCCGTCAGCGCGAGTTTTTCCTCTCCACGGCGCGCCACACCGCCTACGGCGGAGCGCGGGGCGGCGGCAAATCCTTTGCGATGCGCCGCAAAATGGTACTGCTTGCGATGCGCTACCCCAAGCTGCGGCTGCTGATGCTGCGCCGCACCCTGCAGGAGCTGCGCGAGAACCATTTGCTCCCCTTACAAAGCGACCTGCTGGGCTTTGCCGATTACAAAAAGGACGAGCGCTCGTTTCTGTTCCCCAACGGCTCGCGCCTCACACTCGGCTACTGCGACAGCGACACCGACGTGCTGCAATATCAGGGTGCGGAATACGACGTGATCGGCTTTGAGGAGGCAACGCACTTCAAGGAGGAATGGATGCAGTTCATCACCACCTCCCTGCGCACCACAAAGCAGGATTTCAAGCCCCGTATCTACTACACCTGCAACCCCGGCGGCGTGGGGCACGCCTATATCAAGCGGCTGTTCATCGACCGCAATTTCAGAGAAGGCGAGGACCCCAACGATTACGTTTTCATCCCCGCGCGTGTCTTTGATAACCACGCCCTGATGCAAGCTGATCCCGATTACGTCAAGCGGTTGCAGGCGCTCCCCGAGCACAAGCGCCGCGCGCATCTGGATGGCGACTGGAACGTGTACGAGGGGCAGGTCTTTGAGGAGCTGCGCTGTGACCCCGCGCATTACGCCGACCGACTGTTCACGCACGTGATCGATCCCTTTATGCCCCCCGCCTCGTGGAAGCTGTATCGCTCCTTCGACTTCGGCTACGCCAAGCCCTTTTCGGTGGGCTGGTGGGCAAAGGACGGGGACGGGCGGCTCTACCGCATTCTGGAGCTTTACGGCTGTGCGCCGCGCGAGGCAAACGTGGGCGTGCGATGGGCGCCCGAGGAGATCTTTCGCGAGATCCGCCGCATTGAAAGCGAGCACCCCTTTTTGAAGGGACGGCACATCGCGGGCGTGGCAGACCCTGCCATTTGGGATGCCTCAAGAGGCGAGTCGATCGCCGAGACCGCAGAGCGCTTCGGCATCTATTTTGAGCGCGGCGACAACCGCCGCGTGGCGGGCTGGATGCAGCTCCACAGCCGCCTCGCCTTTGATGAGCGGGGCGTGCCGATGCTCTATATCTTTCGCACGTGTCGCGAATTTTTGCGCACGTTGCCGACATTGCAATACAGCAGAACCTATCCCGAGGACGTGGACTCCGATCTGGAGGACCACATCGCCGATGAAACGCGCTATCTTTGTATGATGGTGCCGATGCTCCCCGAAAAAGCCAAGGCAACAGCGCCCATCGTTCTGACCGATCCGCTTGATCGCAGGATCGCTTATTATCCCTCTCGCGCCGAGCAGCGCGAAGAACAAAAACAAACGGAGGAAATATGAAAAGAAAGATCATTGACGTCCCTCAGATCAGAGGGGCAATGGAAGAATTACTGCGCTGGCAAAGAGAAAAAAGCAATTTCCTTGCCCGCGTCGAAAACGAGGAAGAGTTTTGCCGTCTGCGCGTTGCGCCAAAGGCGCATCAGAGCAGCGACGGCGAGCGCTTTGCGCCGACCTCGGCCTGGCTGCTCAATACCGTTCTGCAAAAGCACGCGGACCTCATGGAGCACATCCCCACCGCCGCGTGCCTTGCGCGTGAGCCGAGCGACGAGGCGGATGCCAAGGCGCTTTCGCAGATCCTGCCCGTGATCCTGGAGCGCAACAATTTCGAGGATACCTATTCGGACAATATGTGGTACAAGCTCAAGCACGGTGTGTGCGCTTACGGCGTGTTTTGGAACGGCGAGCTGGAAAACGGACTTGGCGACGTCGACGTGCACCGCGTGGATATGCGTAACCTGTATTGGCAGCCGAACGTGCGGGATATTCAGGATTCGCGCGGCGTTTACTACGTCGAGCGCATCGATGCCGCCACACTGCAGGCGCGCTTCCCCCATTACGACGGCTCCCCTAGCGATCTCGGGGGCCTTTTGCCCATCGACGTGGAGGGTGATCAGGTTTTGGTGGTCGATTGGTACTACAAAAAGCGCACGCCCGAGGGGCGCACCGTGCTGCACTACTGCAAGTTCGTGGGCGACTGTATCCTGTTCGCCACCGAGAATGAGGAGGGCTATGAGAACGGCTGGTACGAGCACGGCGAGTATCCCTTCGTGCTGGACGTGCTCTACCCCATCGAGGGCGAGGGGGTCGGATTTGGTATGATCGCCCTTGCGCGTGATCCGCAGACCTATATCGACCGTATGGACCGCAACCTTCTGGAGTATATGGATTGGGCGACACGTGTGCGCTTTTTCTGCAAAAAGAGCACGGGCGTGGACGAGAAGGCCTTTGCCGATCTTTCCCGTCTGATCGTGGACGTGGAGGGCGACCTTGACGAGGAGCGCCTGCGCCAGATCTCTGTGCAGGACCCCGATACCTTCTGGCTGAACCTCAAGAACGCCAAGATCAACGAGCTCAAGGAGACCACCTCAAGCCGTGACGTGCTGCTCGGCATCCCCGACGGGGGTGTGACCGCCGCCTCTGCCATTGCCGCGCTTCAGGAGGCAGGCAACAAGACCGTGCGGGATATCGTGTCCGCATCCTATCGCTCCTTTGTGCGTATGGTGCGCCTTGTCATCGAATGTGTGCGCCAATTTTACAGCGAGGCGCGCTGCTTCCGCATTCTCGGCGAGAACGGCAAATATTCCTATCTCACCTTTTCCAACGAGGGGATCGCGGAGCGCACCGTCGGTACGATGACCGACGGCACGCCGATCAGCCGCCGCCCCATTTTCGACATCGACGTGCGCGCCGTGAAAAAGGACCCGTATACCCGTTTGTCTCACAACGAGACAATGAAAGACCTTTACCGTATGGGCGTTTTCCGGCCCGAAAACGCGGCGCAGGCAAGCCTGCTGCTTTCCAATATGGACTTTTCGGGCATCGGGCTTCTGCGCGAGCAGGTGGCGGCGCTTGCAAGATCGAGCGCACCGCAAGGCACCGTGTCCCCTGCCGTTCACGAGGATGGCGTGCAAGCACCACCCAAGGAACCCCTTGCGCGTGCCTTTGAGGAGGCGGAAAAGCTGCGCGAGCAAGCCGCTAAGGGAACAGAGCTGTGATCCATATTTACGCGCACCGCAAGGACGAGCGCTGTCGGCTGTACGTTACGGGACACGCCGACGGCGGCGAGGAACGGCACGTGATCTGCGCGGGCGTTTCGGCGCTGACGGGGGCGCTGGTCCTGTATGCCGCCGCCAACTGCAAAAACGCCCGTTATTATATGGCATCGGGCGAGGTCTTTTTGTCCTGCCCTTCGCTTGGCGAGGGCTTTGAGATCGTGCTGCGGGGGCTTTGCGAGATCGCAAAAAGCTATCCCGATCAGGTCAAGCTGATGCAATACGAGTCAGTTGACGACAAAATCGAAGCAATGTGATATAATCGGTCACGACAAGGGGGAGCGGTCACCCAAAGCAAGCGGATGCGGCCCACCCCTTGTCTGACACCGCGAAAGAGTGAGGTATTATGAAAAATCAAAGCAAATGGCGGCTTCTTTACCTGTTTGGCGAGGAAGCCGAGGGTGCAACAAATGATCCGTCTGCCCCCACCCCGCAGACAAATGAACCATCGGGCGAAGCCGTAAGCGCAAGCGATCCCGCCGCCGGGGATAGCGAGAAGGCGAAACGAAGGAGCGAGGAATTCCGTGCGCTGATGGAGGGTGAATACAAGGACCTTTTCACAGCGTATTTTCAGGAGACCTTCAACCGCCGTTTCAAGGAACAAAAGGAAATGAAGGAGCAGCTCAGCAGCGCTCGCGCTGTGGCAGATGCGGCGGCCGAGTGCTTCGGAAAAACGGGCGAGGACCTGCTTTTGGCGTTACGGACGGAGAATGAAAGGAAAAACGCGTCGGCAGGCACACCAAAAAAGGACTCTACCGAAAAGGAAGCACTGGAAAAGCAGCTGCGCGCGGCGGTCGAAAGCGCCCGTGCCGAGACCGAACAGCGCCTGCTTGCAAGCATCCGCGCAAGAGGACTGCGCCCCACGGAAAGCGCCCTCGGCGCGCTGCAGGGCAACGCCCTGCGGCGCGACGCATCGCAGCTTTCCCGTGCACAGCGCGCAGAGGTCGCACGCCGTGCCGCCAAGGGCGAGCGCATTAAGCTATAAGCCTTCCTTTCCGCACCAAAGAAAGGAAAAATATGAACAAAAACAATCTTTATTTTGACCTGCACCTGTTCGGTGCGGGCGAGAACGTCAACACCACCGAGGGAATGACCGATACCACCGTGGGAGCCGTCACCCCCTACGGCGATGCCCAGGGGCTTTCGGATGAAATGCGGACCTACTACTCCGATTATCTGATCGACAACGCCGAGCCCAATCTGATCCACGATCAGTTCGCGCAAAAGCACCCCATCCCCAGACACGGCGGCAAGACCATCCAGTTCCGCAAGTACGATCCCCTGCCCAAGCTCACCACCGCGCTTTCCGAGGGTGTCACCCCCACGGGGCAGTCGCTGAATATGGGCGTGGTCGAGGCGACCGTGCATCAGTACGGCGGCTACGTCGAGTTTTCCGACCTGCTGCTGCTCACCGCCATTGACAACAACCTTGTGATGGCGACAAAGCTGCTCGGCTCCCAGGCAGGCCGCACGCTGGACACCATCACCCGCGAGGTGCTTTGCGGCGGCACCAACGTGCAGTACGGCGCAAACGCCGTGGATGCGCGCTATCTGCTGACCGGCGGCAACGCCACGGGCAACCATTATATGTCTGTGGATTGCATCAAGCGCGCTGTGCGCTTCCTCAAAAACCAGAACGCCGAAAAGATCAACGGCGCTTACGCCTGCATCATCCATCCCGACTGCGCGTACGACCTGACCAATGACCCCAATTGGAAATACCCCCATCAGTACGCCGACACCAAGGAGCTTTATGAGGGCGAGATCGGTATGCTCGAGGGTGTTCGCTTCGTGGAATCCACCGAAGCAAAGATCTTCCACGCACCGGATCTGACCCCCACCGCACGCTCCTTTGAGGGTCTGGATAACGCATATGCCGACCTGGACTTCAACGGCACGGTCGCTGCCGGTCTTGGAGTCGGCACAAAGCAGCGCTTGAAGATCGGCACCCCCACCGCAGGTGCAAGGGTGACCAAGGATATGATCGGGCGCGCGATCCTGTACCACGATGCCTCCACGGGCTCGTGGCAGCACGCCGTGATCACCGGCGGTAACATCAACGAAAGCACGGGAGAGAGCTACGTCTACCTGGACAAGCGCCTCACCGACAGCGAGACCGACGGCGAGGCCATCACGACCTCCTCCGAGGACCGCATCTACCCCGGCGAGGCAGGCCTTGCCGGCAGAGACGTTTACGCCACACTGGTCATCGGCGATAACGCCTACGGCACCACCGAGCTCAGCGGCGGCGGTCTGCAGCACATCGTCAAGCAGCTTGGCTCCGCCGGCACCGCCGACCCCTTAAATCAGCGCGCAACCGTTGGCTGGAAGGCGACCAAGGCCGCCGCGCGCCTTGTTGAGGCGTTTATGGTGCGTATCGAGACCGCCTCGACCTTTGAGTCCGGACAGGACTGAACCTAAAAAAGCCTTGCAAAAGCGCGTTAACGCGCTTTTGCAGGGTCAGCGGCTTTGCCGCTGAGAAATGAAAGAAAGGAACAAAACCGAATGGAAGATAACGAAAAGAAAACGCTTGCGGCGCTCCGCCGCCAAATGGAGGAGATGCGTGCCGCATACGAAGCGAAGATCGATGCGCTGGAAAGTGAGTGTGCCGAAAAAAAGGCCGCTGAGATCGATGAAAAGAAGCTGCGTGAATTTTTGAAAAGTCAGGAGGCATGGCTCAACGAGTACGTCGAGGTGCGCCTGTTCAAGGATAACGACAAATACAAGGACGACGTTTACGTGGCGATCAACGGCAAGAACTGCCTGATCCGCCGCGGCGTGTGGACCCGTATCCGCCGCAAATTCGCGCTGCTGCTGGATCAATCCGAGATCCAGGATCTGCGTACCGCTGAGCTCATGGAGCAGGAGGAAAACCGCTTCGCGGATGAGACCCTGCGCCACAACGCGTAAGGAGGGGATGGTATGATCACCATTTTGGAAGAAACACCGACCGCCGAGCAAAAAAACGGCAAGGTGCTGTATCGCCGCGTATATCTTGTATGCGACCCGAAAGCACCTCTGCCCACCGACGGCGCGCCCGGCTCGATCGCGCTTTTGCGCGAGGAGAACGGGATCGGTATGAAGATCCTGTTCGCTGACGGCGTCTGGGGCTCGTTTTAAGGGGGTGGCTCTGCTATGATGCTGGAAGAGGCCATCCGACAGGCTTGCTCGATACGTGTCAACGAGCTGGATGAGCTGACACTCTCCACCCTGCTTTTGGAATTGGAGCGAAACCTTGCCGTAGAGATACGGGGCGTTTCCGCCGATATACCGATCTTTTTGGAAAGCGATCTTGTCATTCCCCCGCCCTTTGAGCACGTGTATTGGCTCTACCTTGTCGCGATGATCGACCTTTCCAACAAGGATCTTGAAGCATACAAGGCATCCTATGCCCTGTTTTGCGAGGCACGCGATGCCTATGCGCGTTGGTATCACCGTACCGGAGGTCAGTCTTGATGTTTTTCGCAAAGGATGCTTCCCCACTATTTGCAACAGCGCTTGTTCGTTATCTGCTCCTTTGCACCGCACAGCGAAAAAAGTGCGGTAAAACCGAAGATCCGGACGGCGAGTTCCTTGAATAAAGGAGAGAAAAGCATGAACATTTTACTGTGGCTGAATCAAAATTGGGAGCTGATCTGCATTTGCTTTGGCATCCTTGTCAACGCCGTGGGCGTGGCTTATAACATCTATAAGCTTTGCCGCGGCACACACGCCAAAGGTGCCGCCTGCTGGCTCAAGATCCTGGAAGCGGCAAGAGTATATGAGATCGAGGCAGAGCAATTTCAGGACTACACCGCCGCCGAAAAGCTGCAATACGTGCTCTCGCGGCTGCGGCTGCTGACGGCGGAGCTTGGCATTCCCTTTGACGAAGCGCGACTGAGCGCCCAGATCGAGGCAGACATCGCCTTCAGCAAGGAGGTCAATGCCACCAAAAGCGAGCGCTTGGAATAAAAGCGCCGCCCCCGACGAGGAGCAGCAACCCGACACAGTCGAGCTGCTGCTCTCGCTCGCCAAATTAATGAAAGGAGTTGGAGGTCTGTTTTGAATTACCAAGAAAAGGTCTGCACCCGTGCCGATGTACGGGCGCTGTACGAAAAAGTGATCGCAAATCCCGCGATCGAGAGCTACCGCGGTTATACCGAGAGCAAGTCCTACGGCTGGGACACGTCCGCCGACGATTATATCAAGCGCGACGGCGAGGTCTGGTTTGAAAACCCCGCTTTTGATGCGGATTTCATCCCCGAGGGCATCTGCGAGAGCGACGATGCCGAGCTGCTGGACGAGCAGCTTGCCGAAAAGGAGCAGCAGATCCTCGACCTGGAGGATCGCATCAGCGACCTCGAGGACGAAAACGAGGTGCTGGAGCAAAGCGCGGCACAAGCCGAAGCACGCGCGAAGGCTGCCGAGAACGAGCGGGATGAGGCAAAGGCTGCCTTGATCGAGCTCAAGCGCGCCCTCTCGCTTGTGCGCGAGCTCACGGACGCAAAATAAAAAGGATCGGCCAAAGCCGATCAAGGGGGTTCCCCGCAGGCGCCGCAAAGCGGCGCCTGTTTTTTTTTTGCTTGATCCCGAAACATGGGTTTGTGCGCTATTCCACGGCTACGTGTCATCCTGAGCAAGGGCGTAGCCCGCGTCGAAGTTTTGCAGTCGAGGGCTTGCCCGAGCAAGCAAAACCGAGGAGCGATAGCGACGATGGGATCTGGTGTGGAGCATCAATAGCTTTCGTGTGCAGAGTTGCATCCTTACTGAAGTATAAAAAAGTAACACTGTGCAGGAAAGCTATTGTATATCCTATATAAATCCCACTTCGGCTAACGCCTTGCGCTTTTGCTCGTTTGCTTCGCTGCACCTCGCAAAAGTTCGACTCCACAGCACTCGCTTCCTGCGAGTGCATGTTCCGCTCAGGATGACACACAAACTCGAAGTTTTCGGTAATTTGCAAAGCAAATCGATGGCGTTTAGTCATCGCGGAAGCTTCATCTGCTTCGCCTTTGGCGAAGTTGGCTCAGGATGACACGTAGCCGTGCAAAAAATCGCACACCGTTATGCGATTTATAAGAAAAAGGCTGCCCCAAACGCGAATTTGGGACAGCCCCTTTGTTATTCTTTTTCTTTTTTGGAGTCCGATTTAGAGTGGCACATACCGCTCATAGCGCATTGCTCACAGCCGCAGCCACAGGTGCTTTTGCCCTGCTTACGGGCACGGATACGGCACACCACAACGGCACACACGATCGCCGCGATCACGGCAACGACCACGATCGTTCCCCAATTCTGTCGCAAAAATTCAAGCATATGCGGCTCCTTTCAAAGATTATTTTCTGACCTTTACCGTCTTTTCAAGTCTGGTCGCTTCCTTATAGGGACGGAACAGCATATAGCCAAGGTCCCCCACAGCCGCGAAGGCAAGGATCACGCAGATCACGCCGAGCGCGCCCGAAACAGAGCCTGTGAACAGGCACCCGAGGTTGTAAACGATCAAGGAGATCACGTAAGCGAAGCTGCACTGATAGCCAATGGCAAACGCCGTCCATTTGGCGCTGTTCATCTCGCGACGGATGGCTCCCATTGCCGCAAAGCAGGGTGCGCACAGGAGATTAAAGATCAGGAACGAGAAGGCGGCAAGCCTTGTCATACCGATAAAGTTGGTCACACCGAACACGGCAACGACCTCTTCCTTTGCAAGCAGACCCATCACCGTCGCCACCGCAGCGGTAGGATCGTTGAAGCCGATCGGCGCGAAGATCCAGGAAATAGCGCCGCCGATATACTCCAGCCAGCTCTTGGTCATCGCATCGCTGCAAAAGACCAGCGCGCCTGCCTCGTTGGTACCGATGCTGGAGAAGAACCAGATCACGATGGTAGAGGCAAGAATGATGGTGCCTGCCTTCTTGATAAAGGACCAGCCGCGATCCCACATCGAGCGCATCAGATTGACGAAGGTGGGCATATGATACGGGGGCAATTCCATAACGAATGGGGCGGGCTCGCCTGCAAAAAGCTTGGTCTTTTTCAGGATGATGCCCGAAACCACGATCGCGGCGATACCGATGAAATATGCGGTGGGCGCCACCCACCAAGCGTTATCAAACAACGCCGAGGCGATCAAGCCGATGATCGGCAGCTTTGCGCCACAGGGGATAAAGGTGGTGGTGATGATCGTCATACGGCGGTCACGGTCGTTTTCAATGGTACGGCTTGCCATAATGCCGGGGACACCGCAGCCCGTGCCGATCAGGATCGGGATAAAGGACTTGCCCGAAAGGCCGAACTTGCGGAAAATGCGATCCAGCACAAAGGCGATACGGGACATGTATCCGCATGCCTCAAGGAAAGCGAGCATCAAAAACAGCACTAAGATCTGCGGCACAAAGCCAAGCACGGCTCCAACACCGCCAACGATACCGTCGATCACCATGCTTTGCACCCAATCGGCGGCGTTCATAGAGGTCAGCAATCTTTCAAACAGGATCGGCACGCCCGGCACCCACGCACCATATTCGGAAGGATCGGGGGCACCCTCAAAATAGCCGTTCACGACCTCGTCTAGCAGACCGCCCGCGATCTCGCCGTGGTGCTCCACGATGGCAGCACCGTAAGAGCCCCACGCTTCCTCCAAAGCGCCGAAGTCCTCATCCTGAATGGCATCCAGGATCTCCGTGGCACCCGGCACATCAGCATCAACAGCAGCCTCGACACCCGGCTTTAGCAGGGTGGGCGCCGTCGTCCAGACGTTTTCGGCGGCATAGGCATCGACTGCTTCCTCATACTTGGAATTGCCAATGCCAAGGAAACGAAAGCCGTCGCCAAACAAGCCGTCGTTGGTGAAATCGGTCACCCACGTACCAACGGTCGAAACCGATATGTAATAGACCAAAAACATGATCGCCGCAAAAATGGGCAGCGCCGCAAAGCGGTTGGTCAGCACGCGGTCGATCTTTTCGGAGACGGAGATCTTCCCTGCGTTCTTTTTAACGTATACGCCCTGCAAAATTCTTGCAACGTAATTATATCGCTCGTTGGTGATGATCGATTCCGCGTCATCATCCAGCTGTTTTTCGGCGGCGACGATATCCTTTTCAATATGCGCGAGCTTTTCGGCGTCGATCTCAAGCTGCGAAAGCACTTTTTCGTCACGCTCAAAGATCTTGATGGCGTACCAGCGCTGCTGCTCCTCGGCAAGGCCGTGTACGGCTGCCTCTTCGATGTGCGCGATGGCGTGCTCGACCTCACCCGAGAAAATGTGGGGCGGGATCGACCGTTCCTTTTTGGCTGCCGCGATCGCTGCCTCTGCCGCCTCGTCAACGCCGTCGCCCTTCAGGGCAGAGATCTCCACCACGGGGCAGCCCATCGCCTTGGAAAGGCCGTCAAGGTCGATCTTGTCGCCGTTCTTTCGGACGATATCCATCATATTGATCGCGATCACCACGGGGATGCCGATCTCAAAAAGCTGTGTGCTCAGATACAGATTGCGCTCCAGATTGGTGCCGTCCACGATATTCAAAATGACATCGGGGCGCTCCTCGATCAGATACTTTCTGGCAACCACCTCTTCCAGCGTGTAGGGTGATAAAGAGTAAATCCCGGGCAGGTCGGTGACGATCACGCCGTCGTGCTTTTTCAGCTTGCCCTCTTTTTTCTCCACGGTCACGCCGGGCCAGTTCCCTACAAACTGATTGGAGCCCGTCAGCGCGTTAAACAGCGTCGTTTTACCGCTGTTGGGGTTGCCCGCTAAGGCAATACGCAGGTTCATCCTTTGATCTCCTTTAATTAGTATAGACTAACATATGTTGCGTAACCAAGAGGGGAACGCCCCCTCTTGGTATGTTATTCCACCTCGATGGTCTGGGCATCCGCCAAGCGGATCGACAGCTCATAGCCGCGGACGGTCACCTCGATTGGATCGCCGAGGGGCGCCACCTTGCGTACGCGAACGTCAACGCCCTTGGTAATGCCCATATCCATGATGCGGCGCTTGACCGCGCCCTCTCCGTAAAGCTTAACGACCCTTGCGCTGCCGCCAACGGGGACCTGTCGCAATGTTTTCATACGAATTTCTCCTTTTCGATGACACTGATACGGGCTTGCATCGCAGCGCAGATCGCCAAGAGCGATGCGGTAAATGCTTTTCGATGCAAGATTGTTAGTTTTGGCTAACATTTTTCACTTATAAAAAGTTAGCGCTCACTAACTGATTAAAGTATACTGCAATTCCCTCATTTTGTCAATAGATTTTCACAGATTACGCAAATTTTGTCTGATTTGTAAAATAGCAGACTTGTGTTTTCGATATTTTTGTGCAAAAGAGCGATCCGCCGTTGGCGGATCGCTCTTTTGCGTATTTTTATGCAAAGGATTTTTTATCACCAATGGCAGCAATAATGGCATCCTCAGTCATTGCCGCTTTGTTTTCGATAAATACATCTACATATGCATCGTAATCTGCTTGCAGCTTGTTGAGCTTTGCACCGGGCAGCATCACAGCAATATTGATATTGTTGGCATTTTCAACATCTGCTGCAAGAGTGCTGTAATTCTCCTCCTGCACGAAGAACATAGGCACCTGCGCTTTAACAACCTCATACGCCTCCTCCTGCGCGTTGTAAACGTAGAAGTACTGCGTTCTGAATTCAATGTCAAATTTTCTGGACTCTCTCTTCTTCGAGATACCGCCCACCTTTTCAGCTTCCCAAGCCGTGGAAGAGCCGTTGATATAGAACTTTTCGTTTTCTTCGTCATAACGGATCGTATTGAGGCCATTGATATAACTCAGATCAAACCAAAGTGTATTGAAAGTGACTTCACCGATCAAAACGATATCTTTCGTTTCACGCACTTCGTATCCCAGCATTTTGCCGGTGGAAACATCGTAAAGCTCGCAAATGTAGTTGTCAAAGCCAAGCAGACCGCTTGCCTTATTACCAACTGCAGTTACATAATTGTCATTGATATAAAAATCTGCGGCACTTTCAATGCCCACACTCGACACCGTCAAAAATTCCTTGATGTGTCCTTCGTAAACACCGTCTGCGATCTCTTCAATCTCAAAATATGCGCGGCGCACACCGGCATACTTGAGGTAAAATTCATAAGAATCACCACTGATGGTATACTTCAATGCATTCGCGTCGCCGATTTGCACTCTGACCGTCTTCACTTCCGTGTCAGCATCCATTGACATCGCGATCTGCACCGTTTGCTCACCCAATAACGGAAGTGTAGCTGTGTAGTCCAACACATAGTACAGAACCTCTCCGTCAAAGTCAATGGTGACGGAGTAAATACCGCTGGCAAATTGATGATGCGCCGTATCACCGGGATTATCGTCGAAATAATTATTAAACGCGGTCACCGAGGTGGTGGTCAATCCTTCTACAACGGTCAAAATGTTGAAGAAAGTATTGGTTTGTTGCAAATTATCCACGACCATATTCCATTGCTCACCAAAGCCGCCGCCTCTGATCGAAGAGACATTGACAGCGGAGGAATAGTCTTTGTTGGCAGCGCTTGCATTCGCAACCAAATTACCGGCTGCACCGGGCTTCATACTGTCGGGGATCGACTTGTAGGGATTGAGATTGTATCCGTTTAACAAATCAACCAGCATAGCGGGAATATCAACAACATCATTCCACGAAGCGTAAACCGTCTCGTTTTTTGTAACCGTCAAGGGCCACGTAACCGCAGTCTGCAAAGCTACGTCGGTATACCAACCAGCAAAGCGGCAGTCGGTCTTAGTGGGATTTGTCGTGGGCGCCGATACGGTCTGACCATACTCTACTGTTACGGCATTCACTGCAGATCCGCCGTTCGTTGCAAAAGTGACCGTGTATTTTTGCTTCACCTTTGTCACCTTGGCATAATACGTTGCATCCGCCGTTGCGGCAGAAAGTGCTGCAGCTTCACCGTCCTGAGCGGTCGCCCAACCCTCTACGGTATAGTCCCACTCTGCCGTATCGGCAACGGTGTACTCGTATGTAGGAACTGTTCCTTCCTTGACCTTGGTCGTTCCCAAGGTCTCGCCGTTTTCATCCTTCCAAGTCACCGTATACTCTTTTTCCGTTTCGACGGGAGGCGTGGTCGTGGTATCGCTCGGCGGCGTAGCAGCGTCGTCACTCGGCGTTTCTGCATCATCGCACGCGACGAAGATCGCAACGCAAAGCAGACACATGAGCAGAACACAAATGATTTTTTTCAACATGACTTTTTCTCCTTTTTTATTTAAATTATATCAAGATCGTTGTCCTCGGGATGGCGATAGCTCTTGACGATCGCGTACGGATACACAAACATCGAAACGATCGCGCCGACGACCAGCGCAAGTGCACCGCAAAGCACCGCCAAAAGGATCCCCAAAACAAAGAACAGGATCTTAACAGCGATCAAAAACACAAGTCCGTCAAAGTCCAGCGAGAAGATGACGCCCGGAAAATCCACAAACGCCCACGAGAAAATGTCACCCATCATCTCGCCAACGAACGTGTTACACAAAAGCCAGCAGGAGATCAGCGCAAAGCCCGCATATCCGAGCACCAGTCCCATCACAACGTCGCCGACAGACCCGTCGGACACCGCGTTGGAGATCCCCACCGCAATGCATAAAACAGCAAACAGTCCACCGAAAATAAAGGAAAGCAATCTTCTTCTCTCCTCTTTTCTCACTGCCTGTGATTTATGAAAGCTCTTGACACTGTGATCGCATTTTTTGCACCAGATGTCTCCACCCACACGAACGATCTCCTTCTGATCATAAATAGGAGAGTTGCATCGATGGCAAAGTGCCAACACCTGCTTCGGCGGCTCCTTGTAAACGTATTCCTTTTCAATAATAATGGTAGGCTCGGGTTGCGGTTCGGGTTCTTGCTCCACTTCGGGGGCAGGCTCGCTTTCTGCGGCGACCCCTAACAGCACATCCACAGAAACCTCAAAAATTTTGGCAAGCTCCGTAATGGTATTCAAAGAGGGCTCGACCTCTCCGTTTTCCCATCTTGAAACCGCCTGCGCCGTGACAAAAAGACGATCCGCAATATCCTTTTGCGTCATCCCCTTTTCGACACGAAGCCGTCTGATATTGTCTCCTATCATAATGAAGACCTCCTTCGTTTGATTTGGTAATTTCATTATAAACAAACTGTTGCGCGTTGTAAATCAACAAGGTGTTGGAATGACTCAACAGTTTGTTTAGTTGCCCAAATACCCATATTTTTCATTGTTAATAACATATTTTATAACATAATTTATGATAATGATTATAACATACATCTTTGAAAGTTGTCAAGATATAATTAAATTAAGAATAAATTTAAGGGGTGTTGTATGGAAAAACTGATTATTTCAAAAAAACCCTTGAAGGGTGAGGATGGTTACAAAACATTTTCGATCAGAGTAAAGGACGAGACGGTCGAGGAATTGGAGCGCATCGTGACGGTCACAAACCGCTCACGCAATGAAATTATCAACATTTTGTTGGATTACGCGATCAAGTATGCTGAGATCAAATAAAGAAACGGGGCTATCGCATTCAAGTAAAATTGCATAAAAAAGCCTCCCTTGTGTAAAGGGAGGTGGCACGCGTTAGCGTGACGGAGGGATTGTAAAAGTTTAAATTCTGCCAAGAACAATCCCTCAGTCGCTCACGCGACAGCTCCCTTTACACAAGGGAGCCATTTTTAATTTCATTCTTTGTGCATACTATCTTTATCTCAAAAGTCTGTTTTCTTGGATAAGCATTCTTACAATAAAGCTTTGCTTTTCGCTTGTAAAAACATCTTTTACAGAAATCCGCGGATATCGATCGCCAGCTTTTCCTCTAAATTGATCAGCCGCTTTGTGATATCCTTGGAGACCTCGTCCGCCGCCTCGTACTGATTGAGATAGCGGTTCAGCGATTTCACGCCCATATTACACCCGTCGGTCATCAGGTCGGCAATGGTGTGATCGGACTCGTGCATGGCAAGCTTGACGCTGGTCTTCATAAAGGACATGCCCTTTGCCATGGGATTTGGGTTTTTTCCGTCATCCTTATACTTGTCCAGCAGCTTATTTATCTCGTCCTTCAGCTTTTCATGCTCCTTCTTGCACTTGCTTAAATACTGCTTCAAAATGTCGGATTTAGCATAGGGCAACACCTCGTCAATAGAGGTGACACCCATTTTGATGCCTGCGTCACATTCGCGCAACAGCTTGATGGTATCGGATTCGATCATGTGTTTTCTCCTTTTTTGTTTTAGTATGCCCACGTCATCTGTGCCTTATGATAAATCGGCAATTTCTTTTCATACTAAATAAAAAAGTGAATTTTCTCATTTTTTACAAAGCTCACCAATTCTCTTGACACACTCATCCAAAAAGGGTACAATAAAACCATGTCCACCGCGACCCATACACTCTGCATTGCAAGGAGATAGCGTGAAAGCTCTGAAATTAAAAATCAAGCGCAACTGTTTCACGCTCAAATTCGACCTAAGCATGGACGATGTCCATGCTTGTCGCAAGTGGCCCGGTCGAATTTCAACGGATATTTGTGCCGCCACAGTGCGGCGGATCGGAGATTGACATGAAACATACACTATGGTACAACACCTGGGCCGAACGCTACCGTGAAGGTCTCCCCATCGGAAACGGCCGTCTGGCCGCCATGATGCTGGGACGGCCCGAAAGGCTCCGCATCGCCCTCAATCACGAATGGATGTGGCGAGGGGAGAACCGTTTCCGCGAATATCCCGACGTGTCCGACCACCTGCCCGAGATCCGCGAGGCCCTTTTGCAAGGGGATTTCCTCAAGGGTACCACCCTCGCCAACCAATACATGGGCGGACAGGGCGGTGTCACCGGCAAGCGAAACCGGGTAGACCCCTATCAGCCCGTCGGAGACCTGTGGGTGGAGGTAGAGGCAGGAGACGCGGCGCAGTACAAGCGTTCCCTGGACCTGGACACCGGTCTGGCCGTGACCGAATTTACCGCCCCTTCCGGTCGGGTCACCCAGCGGCTTTTTGCCGACAGCGCAGGCGGCTGCATCGTGGTCGAGATCACGTCCGAGTCCCCCATTGATATGACAGCCATTCTGTCCCGCTGTGAGGACCCCCGTTGCGCGGTCACCTACCGCTATGCCGAGGACGGACTGACCCTGTGCGGAGCCTTCACCGACGGCATCTCCTTTGAGGCCGCCCTGCGCGGGAGCACCGACGGTACGATGACCGTTACGGATAACCGTCTGCACGTGTGCGGCGCCCGCCGTCTGACCCTCCTCATCCAGATCGGTACGGATGCCAAGAACTGCCCTCCCTCGGACGAGATGGGCTGGCCTGCGGAGTTTGATTTTGAGACGCTGTTTGCGCGCCATAAAGTCCGCTTTGCCGCCCTGCGCGGGGATGCTATGCTGGACGTGGCGGTGGGTGGACGGGATGATCTGCCTACCGATGAGCGCATCCGTCTTTTCCGCGAGGGGAAAGAGCCCTCCATGCCCCTTCTGTACTTTGAATACGGCCGTTACCTCATGGTCAGCGGCTCGTCGGGCGAGCTCCCCCTGAACCTGCAAGGAAAATGGAACGAGGACCTCTCCCCCGCCTGGCAATCGGACTACCATTTGGATATCAATTTGGAAATGTGTTACTGGTTCATCGAGACCCTGGGAATGGATCACGCCGCAGGGACCCTGTTCAATCTGATTGAAAAGTACGTCCCCTACGGGCGGGTCATGGCCCGCAATCTGTACGGGTGCCGCGGTTTTAACTTCACCATTCAGACTGACGTATGGGGGCGGGTCACTCCCGAGTCCAGCGGCTGGGCGGTATGGCTGGGGGCCGCACCCTGGCTGGGTCAGCATCTGTTCCGGCATTGGCGGTACACCAAGGATAAGGACTTCCTTAAAGAGCGTTGTTACCCCTACCTGAAGGAGTGCGCCGCCTTTTACGAGGACTACCTCGTGGAGCAGGGCGCAGAGTTGTGGGTCCTCCCCTCCCAGTCTCCCGAGAACCGTTTTGCAGGGACAGGTGACTGGCCGGTCTCCATCGGCATCAACAGTGCCATGGATATTGAGCTGATCATGGAGCTGCTCCAAAGCGCCATCGAGTGCGCCGAGATGCTGGGCGTGGATGCCGACAAGGTCACGGAGTGGCAGGGCATCCTCACCCGTCTGCCCACTTTGACCGTGGATAGCCGTGGGCGGCTGAATGAGTGGGATATCGAGCGGGTCGAGGTCGAGCCGGGGCACCGTCATCTGTCCCACATCTACGGTCTGTACCCCTCCCAGCTCTTTGAGCCGGGCAGTCCCGAGTGGGTAGCCTCCGAGAAGTCTTTAGATGCCCGACTCGCCTGTGGCGGTGGGCATACGGGGTGGAGCCGTTCCTGGGTGGCCTGTCTGATGGCCCGCTTGGGGCGCGGCGAGGAAGCCTGGGAGCATTTCATCCATCTGATTGGAGACTTTGCCACCATCACCCTGCTGGACCTGCATCCTCCGAAGATCTTCCAGATCGACGGAAACATGGGCGGGACGGCCTGTGTTTGCGAGATGCTGCTGCAGAGCCGTCGCGGGGAGCTGAAGCTACTCCCTGCCTTGCCGGAGGCATGGCCCTGCGGGCGGGTGGAGAATTTCCGCGCCCAGGACGGTGTCAAGGCTAGTTTCGCCTGGGACAACGGTCGGTTGACCGAATGTGTGCTGGAGGCCGCTGAGGCTATGGAGCTGAAGGTCATCTCCGGCGCGCGGGAATGGCATCTGCATCTGGAGTCCGGGATAACACGGGTGGATGTTGGGGCTTATACTTAATCTCCGAGAAAAAACTTGAGTTCTTCACAGGGGCGTTCTTTGAACGCCCGCGGGCGACCGCCGAGCTTGCGCGGCGTGTCGTCCCTACCGAGGATTTATTCAATGTTTCTATCTATTTATTAAATAAAAAAAGAGATACGTATGCCTTATTTTAATTATCACGCCACCGCCAAGCGCCTGATCGCCGACGGAAAGCTGATCGGCTTTTATTTTACAGACCGTTATCACACCATTTCCCCCGCGCTTGTGCTGCTGTTTGATGACGACAAGCACCCCGTCATGCCCATTCGCGAGCATCGCTTTGCGGAATATTTCCCCTTGCTTGCGCATATGAAGCCCTTGTTACCGCCGTGAAAGCAATTTTTTTCGATCGATCGGATAATTTTTTCAATCTCATATTGACACACGAAAAAAAACGTGGTAAAATAACATCAAATTTAACAGACTGTGATGGAAAAAGTATTGCGGATATCCCGTTTCAAGAGAGCCGTTGGTGCTGGAAATACGGCAATGGGCACTGCAAGAAAAACGCTCCGGAGTCTGCGGAAGAAAGCCTTGCCCTGTGGCAAAAGGTGATTAGAACCGCACGTTCATCGCGTCAAGATGCAAATGAAGTGGACCGCAAGGTCAATTTGGGTGGTATCGCGGAAGTCGTCTTTCGTCCCATATGTGTGGGGACGGGAGGCGTTTTTTCTTTCCCCGCGTTCATACAAAAAACAATTAAGGGTAATATATTAAAGGAAATAAATTGGAGGAAAACCACATGCTTAGAACACATAACTGTAATGAGCTGAACAAAAACCACATCGGTCAGACCGTGACGCTTTGCGGCTGGGTCGAGACCGTGCGCGACCACGGCGGCGTGCTGTTCGTTGACCTGCGCGACCACTATGGCGTGACGCAGATCGTCTTTTCCGACGACAAGATGCTTGCCGGCATTTCCAAGGAGACCGTCGTTTTGATCGAGGGCGTCGTCACTGAGCGTGACGCCGAAACCGTAAACCAAAAGATCGCCACGGGTCTTGTTGAGGTGCGCGCCGGCAAGATCAAGGTGCTTGGCCCCTGCCAGCTCGGCCTGCCCTTCGAGATCGACGCATCCACGCAGACGCGCGAGGAAGTGCGTCTCAAGTACCGCTACCTTGACCTTCGTAACAGAAAGATCCACGACAATATCGTGCTGCGCTCCCGCATCCTCTCCTACCTGCGCTCGCAGATGGAGGATATGGGCTTTTTGGAGATCCAGACCCCCATTCTGACCGCCTCCTCCCCCGAGGGCGCGCGCGACTATCTGGTCCCCAGCCGCAAGCACAAGGGCAAGTTCTATGCTCTGCCCCAGGCGCCCCAGCAGTTCAAGCAGCTGCTTATGGCCTCGGGCTTTGATCGCTATTTCCAGATCGCACCCTGCTTCCGTGACGAGGATGCCCGTCAGGACCGCTCCCCGGGAGAGTTCTATCAGCTCGACTTCGAGATGTCCTTCGCCACGCAGGAGGACGTGTTCGCCGTTGCCGAGCAGGTCGTGTATAACACCTTTACAAAATTCTCAAGCAAGAAGGTCTCCAAGCCCCCCTTCCGCCGCATCACCTTTGCCGACGCGATGCTGAAGTACGGCTCGGATAAGCCCGACCTCCGCAATCCCCTTGAGATCAAGGACCTCACAGGCTTCTTCGCTTCTCACGACTTCCTTGAGATCAACGGCCGCACCATCCCCTTCAAGAACAAGCTCGTGCGCGGCATCGTCGCCAACTACCTTGTGAAAAAGGACGGAGAGGGCGACGGCAAAAAGGCGTTTGAGAAGGCGATCGACACCTACTCCCGCAGCATCGGTATGAAGTTCGGCTGCGGCTATATCACCCTTGAGGGTGGCGAGTACAAGGGTCCGATCGCAAAGTTCCTGTCCGAGGAGGAAAAGGCGGAGCTCACGGCACTGTGCGGCATCAAGGAGGGTGATTCGCTCTTCTTCATCAGCGACACTCCCGCTGTGATCAACTCCCTCGCGGGACAGATGCGCACCTGGATCGGCAACGAGCTTGGACTCATCAAGAACGATTCCTTCGAGTTCTGCTTCATCGTGGACTTCCCCATGTACGAGCGCAACGAGGAAACGGGCAAGATCGACTTCACCCACAACCCCTTCTCCATGCCGCAGGGCGGTATGGACGCGCTGCTCAATAAGGATCCGCTTGATATTTTCGCTTATCAGTACGATATCGTGTGCAACGGTGTCGAGCTTTCCTCGGGTGCCGTTCGTAACCACAATCCCGAGATCATGCGTAAAGCATTTGAGATCGCAGGCTACGGCGAGGAGGACGTTAAGGCAAAGTTCGGTGCGCTTTACACCGCTTTCTCCTACGGTGCGCCCCCCCACGCGGGCATGGCGCCCGGCGTTGACCGCATGATCATGCTCATCGCCGAGGAGGAGACCATCCGTGACGTGATCGCATTCCCCCTCAACGGCAACGCGCAGGACCTGATGATGGGCGCACCCGGTGAGGTCACCGAGCAGCAGCTCCGCGAGGTCCACATCAAGGTTCGCGACTGAAACAGATTTTAATATGGAGGTCTTGTATATGGAAAAAGACACCTTACTACTGTTAGAAAAAGTAAACCAGCTTTCCCTTTCGGAAAGCGAACGCGATACCGTTCTCGGCTTTTTTGAAAAGCGTGAGTGCGATATGGAGAAACTGAACGCCATCGACACCGAAAATGTCGAGCGCATGGTACACGTGCTGCCCATCAACACCGTTGTGCGCGAGGACGTGGCGAAAAAGCTCTTCACCCGTGACGATCTGCAAAAGGGCGCGCCCGAAACAATGGACGGCTTCTGGCAGGTCCCCCGCGTTGTGGAATAAGGAGGGAAAACGTATGAAAAAGATCATGCTGGATCAAATGATCCTGACCGACTGCTGCCCCACCAACGCAGGCTCCAAAATGCTGGACGGCTACACGGGACTGTTCAATGCCACCGTTGTTGAAAAATTAAAGGAGGCAGGCTATGAGATCGCGGGCAAGCTCCCTGTTGGCGAGTTTGCGATCGACCTTGTGGGTGAGAGCTGCTTTGCGGGTGCCGACAAGGCAAGCGCCGCCGCAAAAACCCTTGAAAACGATACCGTTATGGCACATATTGCCCTTGACGTGAACGGCGCACCCCGTCGTGTTGCCGCACAGAACGGTCTTGTGTTCGCAAAGCCCACCTACGGCACCGTTTCGCGCTTTGGTATGATCCCTGTGGCTTGCTCGGGCGAGTGCGTGGGCGTTATGGCAAGGAATGCGGCTGATTGCCGCGAGGTGCTTTGTACCATCGTCGGCAAAGACGAAAAAGACGGCACGATGCACACCGATGAGGTGTGCAAGAACGCCGCAGCTGCCGCAGCTCCCGTCAAAAAGGTCGCTGTTTTGAAAATGCCCACCGATGCAAACGATAAAATCGAGGCTACAAAAGCAAAAATGGCCGCTAACGGTATTGAAATTTGCGAAATTGACGCGGGCGTGATCGCCTCTGCCAACGCCGCTTGGAATATGCTGATGTGCGCCGAGCTTTGCAACAACGTTTCGCGCTACGACGGTGTGAAATACGGCTACCGCACGAAGAATTACAAAAATCTTGACGAGCTTTACACGAACAGCCGCACCGAAGCGTTTGGGCTTACACTCAAAACCGCTATTCTCTACGGCTCCGACGTGCTTTCCACCAAGAACTATATGGCAAAATACGACAAGGCGATGCGCGTGCGCCGCGTGATCGTCGAAGCGTTTGCGGGGATCTTTGCCGACTTTGACGCCGTGCTGCTGCCTGCCGTTTCCAAAATGGCATACACCGAAAAGGACAGCGCGTTTGAGGAAAACGCTTACACCGCGCCCGCCTCGGTAACGGGGCTGCCCGCAGTCGTGACAAACGGCGTTCAGCTGATCGGTCCCGCCTTCTCGGACGGCGCTCTGCTCGCCCTTGCCGAGGCACTTGAAAAGGAGGGCAAATAAAATGAAATTTGAAACTGTGATCGGACTTGAAGTCCACGTTGAGATGGCGACCAAGTCCAAGATCTTCTGCTCCTGCTCTGCCGAGTTCGGCGGCGAGCAAAACGATCACGTTTGCCCCGCTTGCTGCGGTATGCCCGGCATGCTGCCCATCGTCAACAAAAAGGTCGTCGACCTTGGTATGACCGCGGGAATGATGCTGAACTGCCACATCAACCGCACCACCACCTTTGATAAGAAAAGCTACTACTACCCCGATCTGCCCGCCGCCTATCAGACCACACAGTGGTTTGCGCCCGTTGCCGTGAACGGCACGGTCGAGATCGAAACCGCGAACGGCAAAAAGTCGGTCCGTATCAAGCAGATCCATATGGAGGAGGACGCAGGCAAGCTCGTGCACGACGACTGGACGGGCACCTCGCTTGTCGACTTCAACCGCACCAGCGTGCCCCTGATCGAGATCGTCAGCCAGCCCGACCTTTCTTCCGCCGAGGAGGTCGTGGCATATCTGGAACGCCTGCGCTCGCTTCTGCGCTTTGCGAAGGTTTCCGACTGCCGTATGGAGCAGGGCTCGATGCGCTGCGACGTGAACCTCTCGGTCCGCCCCGAGGGCAGCGATAAGCTTGGCGTGCGCACCGAAATGAAGAATATGAACTCGCTTTCCGCGATCGTTCGTGCCATTGAGTACGAAACCGCGCGTCACATCGACGCGATCGAGAACGGCACCGAGGAGCTTGTGCAGGAAACACGCCGCTGGGACGACGTCAAGGGCAAGAGCTTCGCGATGCGCTCCAAGGAAACCGCGGGCGATTACCGCTACTTCCCCGATCCCAACATCATGCCCGTCGTCATCGACGACGCATGGTATGATGCGATCAAGGCGTCGCTCCCCGAATTCCCCGAGGTCAAGAAGGCACGCTATACGACAGAGCTTGGGCTTGGCGACTATGACGCCGATATCCTGACGGGCAGCCGCGCACTGTGTGACTGCTTCGAGGGCGCGCTTGCCGTTTGCGGCAACGCCAAGGAAGCCGCCAACTGGCTGATCTCGGACTGCATGAACGTGCTCAACAAAAAGCAGCTCACCGCCGACCAGCTGACCATTGACGGCAAGGCGCTTGGCGAGCTGATCGTGCTGGTCAGTGACGGCAAGGTCGGCCGCGGCAACGCGAAAAAGATCCTGGAAGCGATGTTCGAGCAGGAGCTTTCTCCCGCCAAATACGCCGAGGAAAACGGCTTCATCGTGTCCAACGACACGGGGCTGATCGAAAAGACCGTGAGGGAAGCGATCGCCGCCGACCAGAAGGCAGTCGCCGACTTCAAGGGCGGCAAGGAAAAAGCGCTGATGGCGCTGTTCGGCAAGTGCATGAAGCAGCTCAAAGGCAACTGCGATCCGCAGCTTCTTCGCACCATGCTGATCGATGAGATCAACAAGGCATAAAAAACAAAAAGTCCGCTAACGGATACCGTTAGCGGACTTTTTTTATTCAATTCGGCCGTGTGCATAGCCAATATACTCATCGTCCCTGCGGCGTCCGTTGTACCACAAGCGATACGTGCCATCGGCGTTTTTCACGACCGTTGGCTTATAGCAGGCGTCCTCATCCCAGGTGCCGGGCGTCGGTGTGACAAGCGGATTTTCCTTCACGCGCCGCCAATGGTCGATGCCGTTCTCGGAACGGGCAGCGCAAATGCAGGCGGTATGAATGTCACGGTAGCCAATATAGAACATCAGATATCCCTTTTCATCTCGCAAAACATCACAAGCACCGATGCGATTCTGTTCATATTCCTTTTCGGGGTTGCAACAAAAAATAGGATTTCCCTCATATTTCTTCCAACTCACACCGTCACTCGACTCGGCATAGCAGATCACGTTCGGCTCATAGGTCTCGCCCGCGGCGTACCACATTTTGAATATACCGTCCTCATGCATCACGAATGGGTTCATCACCGATTCACCCTCAAAATCGGCTTCGGGCGATAGGATGGGAGCTTCACGAAAGCGCTCAAAATGAATACCGTCCTCGGAGCGTGCCACGCCGATGTAAGAGTGACCGTTTGCCTGCCCCGTATACCACATCAAAAAGCCGTTGCCGTCGGGAGAGGGCAGCACACAGTTTCTGTTCAGATCGTCTTCCCATCCGGAATCGGGATCGTGCCGCAGCGTGATCACGGGATCGCTCCAACGCAAGCCGTCGTCGGAAAAGCTGACCGCCAATGCCTTTTGCGGCCGCCACGACAGATCCATACGCAGCTTGCCGTCATGATAACGAACAAAAGCATCAAAAATCGTACCCGTTTCAGCATTTCCAAGCACGGGCACAGGGTGCTTTTGAAAGGAATCCTTCACTTTTTTCATAGCACACTCTCCTTATTTTTGATTACGCCGTCTGTCACAGCTCCACTGTGACCGATGCCGTTGCGGCATCGCTTCGGTATTCCCTGCTCTTATCCACGGTCAATCTCAGCCCAAGCCCTGCATCCCATTCCACGTTCAGCACGTGCCCGTGATACGGCACGTCCGCGAGCGCAAAGCCCTGCAACGAGGTGCCGAGAGGACGTACGGTCAGGGTGTTTTCAAGCGTGGGACGAATACCACAGATGCCGGTCACCACAAGATCGATAAAAGAGGAATGATTATAGTGCCTTCCGCGATCCGGATATTTCCTCGGGTCGTTCCACTCGCGCATGATCTCACGCGCCAGCCAAATGCCGGTGTCGGGGTCCATATTCTCGTCCAGATACGGCGTGCCGTCGGTGTCGCGGTGTGCATACGCATAGGTCAGCAGCAGCTGCGTGAAGTCCTTTGGGGTAATGGTCGGACGCTGTGCGGTGTGCAGATATTCGATCACAGCGGTTAGCGTCTGTGCCGTCGCAAAGGGCCAGATGGGACCGTTCCACAAGCACTCGTGGTGAAACGGCTTTCTGTAATCGGGATGCGACGCATCGGCGGTGCGCAGCCCGAAGGGCGAGAGGAAGCAAGTGGAGTCCAAGAGATTGCAAAAGCAGTCGTCGCGCCCCTCATCGGCAAGCCCATAGATCCACGGGATATAGCCGATCTGCTCGCGCACGTCACGCGCCTGCCCCGCATTGGAGACCACGCCAAACATACGGGTACGCTTGTTCCACAAGGTATCGTTGATCTGTTTTTTCAAGGTGTCCGCTTCCTGCAAGAAAAGCCTTGCTCTCTCCCTATCACCTGCGCGCTCGGCAAGAAAGGCGAGCGCGTACTTGTCTGCTGCCATATAGGAGTTGATCGTCGGGCGGATGCCGTCGCCCGAGATCGAATATTCCATACCGTCATAGCCGCATTTCTGTGCATACATTCCATTTTCCAGCCGATGATCCTGCCACGCGTCATGGATGCGCACAAGCGCGGGGTACAGGTCGTCGGCAAGCGACAGATCCCCCGTGACCTTGGCAAGCGCCAAAACGCTGTCTGCAATGGGGAAGCTATACAGACGGGGGTTGCCCTCGGTGCACCAAAATCTTGCGTATTCGTTGAGTACCTCGGCGGAATTCAGCCACCGTCCCTCCCGAAAATGGTGCATCGCCGCGCAGTTGATGGTGTTATAGATGCCCGCCCACGGCACGTCCACCAAAAATTCGGTGATCACGCGCCCTACGGGCGTTTGCTTGATGTGACGCCCGTACAGCTCTTCTCTGTACGCAAAGGTTCTGTCAAGCTCGGCATCAGCGGAATGAAATTTCGGAAATTGAAGCTCCATTTTATATTTCTCCTAAACCATTTTCATTACTGTTTTTAACCGTTGGATCACATTTGCTGCACAAAAATCGTAATACGTTCACTCTTCGCGTGCCGTTTTATCGTGATGCGCCTCAAACATTTACTCTATCGCCATTATAACACAAATCCTTTTGCTTTTCAACAGTGAATTGAACACCCTACGCCGACGCAAAGCGCTGCGTCGTATCGCGGCTCTGCCAACAGATACAGATAAGAACAGATGTGCGCGCACGTCTGTTCTTGCTATTATAGGTTTTCAACGCTATCAGCGCTTGAAATGCCGCTTTTGCGGCACACTTTACAAAAAGTAAAAATTATGATACAATAAAGAAAAATAACCGATCGGAGGACTTTATATTGGAAAATCAACAATTAAATAAGCGCTACGGTCTGTTTACCGCGATCTGTATGGTCGTGGGCATCGTGATTGGCTCCGGCGTTTTCTTTAAGGCGCAGGATATTCTGAATTACACAAGCGGCAACATCTTGCTCAGCACGCTGGCGTGGATCATCGGCGGCGCGGTCATGGTGATCTGCGCGTTCACCTTTTCCAATTTTGCGACGCAATACGCAAAGGTCAACGGCGTTGTTGACTACGCCGAGGCGATCATTGGCAAAAAATACGCCTATATGACGGGGTGGTTTCTTTCTACCATCTACTTCCCCGCCATGACCTCGGTGCTGGCATGGGTTTCGGCAAGATATACCCTGCTACTTTTTGACGCAGAGGCGGATATCACAAGCGGGCTTTGTATGTCCCTTGGCGCATTTTACCTTTGCCTTGCATATGCCCTGAATATTCTTTCCCCCAAGCTTGCGGGCAAATTTCAGGTCAGCGCCACCGTGATCAAGCTGATACCGCTTGCCATCATCGTGCTTGTCGGTACGATCGTCGGCTTTGCCAACGGTAATACCGTGGGGGCGTTCACCGCATCGTTGCAAAGCAGCAGCGGTGACTTTTCCAGCGTGTTTGCGGGCATCGCGGCAGCGGCGTTTGCGTACGAGGGCTGGATCATTGCGACCTCCATCAACGCGGAGCTGAAAAACCCTAAGAAAAATCTGCCTATTGCGCTGGTCGTCGGCACGCTGATCATCATTTTCGTCTACGTGATGTATTCCATCGGTCTTATGGGCGGCGCTTCCGTTGACGTCCTTCGCCGGACGGGCTCTGCCGCCGCGTTCCGTAATCTGTTCGGCGCGGTGGGCGGCACGGTCCTGAACGCCTTTGTCGTGATCTCCTGTCTTGGCACGTTGAACGGCTTGATGCTTGCCTGCACAAGATCTATGTATTCCGTCGCGGTCAGAGATTGCGGCCCAAGTCCCGCGACCTTTTCGGTGGTGGATCCCTACACCAATATGCCCACGAACTCCGGTGTTCTGGCACTGCTGTTCTGCGGCACGTGGTACTTCTATTTCTATGCGTCCAATCTGACGGCACCCCTGTTTGGTCTGTTCAGCTTCGATTCCTCGGAGCTGCCCATCATCACCATCTACGGTATCTATATCCCGATCTTCATCACGTACGTCATAAAAAAGCTAAAAGCCAAGGGCGAAAAAAGCATCTTTAAGGATATCGTAATGCCTGTTCTCGCAACCGTTGCCTCCGCCTTTATGGTGTTCGTGGCGATCTTTGCCCACGGCATCAAGCCGTACCGCGCGGCGGCTGAAAACGGTGAGTTTGCCTTCCCCGTGCTCTTTTACCTGATCGTGTTTATCGTGATCATGGTGATCGGCGCACTGCTGTATCGAAAAAAGGAACAACTCAACAGCGAAAAGTGAGCTTTACCTGCGCGCCGCGCAAAGCGCTGCGTAATTTCGCGGCTCTGCCATCCCTGCAAAGCAAAAAAGCCACCCGTCGGGGATGGCAGGACGGCGGCAAGCCGCCTATTTGTCTGCCAAACGCAACGCGTTTGGCGCTAAGTTGCCGCCTTGCGGCAACTTGCCCTACGCCGCGCAAAGCGCTGCGTAATTTCGCGGCTCTGCCATCCCTGCAAAGCAAAAAAGGAGTGCATCAGCACTCCTTTTTTGTTGGCCCATAACTACGATCTAGATGACGGCGTTGTCCGTTCATTTGATAATATGATCTAGATGCCACTACGTTTTTCACACGATATAGGTATCCCTTGGCGATGATGAGGGGTGTAATTACCGCTATCTACCGGTCTTTCACCTCTATGCTTGCAACGAAACCTATGTAAGAGGCAGTTTTCGACTCTTTTTTGAAGTGGTTCAAAAGTGGTTACTCCATCCTTCCCACCTTCCTGAACAAGCTCCTCAGCATTTACTCCGAGAACTAATATCACTGCGACCTCCTTGATTCAAGTGTTCTTTCAACCGGTCGGGCATGCTGGGATCATCGATAGCCCAAGATCCAACGACTGTTTCGTCTTCGTTCCACTCGCTTTCGCGGCCGTCGAATATCTTCTGACGGTGGCACTTGTATTTTACTACCGTTCCACCTTCAAGGCGATATTCATTCCAATAATAGTTCTGCTTGCCATAGCCGGACCATTCGTTTGTTTTGTAGATCACCATTTGCAATACCTCCGCAATCGTGATCGTTTATTGTCAATCATAGTATAGAGATTTTGCTTTCTATCGTCCACGCTGTGTGGACTTTTTTTGTTGCTGTTTTGTGAAGGATGTGGTATAATGTATCTGCAATATTTACCTGCATGCAGGATATAGACCTTGCATGCGAAAGGAGAACATGATGAATATTTCGGTTTTAACCAAGAGTCCGGATCTGGCCTATGCGGCCGCTGAGCTGACTCGCTTTTTGAAAGAATTTACCAACGCGGCCGTCCTCCGTACCGAGGGAGGGGAGAAGACCGTCATCCTGGCGGTGGACGGGGACATGGAGGTCCATCATTATACCCTGTGCTGTGACGGGAACTGCCTGCAGATCTTCGGTGGGAATGCCTCCTCGGTGCTGTGCGGCGTTTATGACGCTCTGACGGACGCGGGGATGCTGTTCCAGGCCACCGGCTATGCGGCCCCCCGCGGGTTTGATCTCGGCGGGCTTTTCGCCGCCCGCGAAAAAAAGATCACCCCCAGGTTCCGTCTGCGCGGTATCCGCCAACATATCAACTTTCCCATGGACATCTCATCCTATCCGCTGAAGGATGCGCAGGAGTACATCCGCTCCATCGCACGGATGCAATACAATGCCATTACCTTTCACACGTACCCCGGCCAGTGGCATGAGACCCGCCCGGATGATCCCACCGACCGCGCAGGCCACTTCTTCTACGGCCAGGTCCACCCCCTGCCGGAGGATAACCCTCTGCTGGCCAGCCGCATCCACAACCGCAAATACTACTGCATCCCCGAGGCGGAGGCCGTCTTTGAGGACGAGGCCGCTCGTGCCGAGTACGCCAAATACTGGCTCCGCGAGGTTATGTCCACGGCCAAGGAGGCAGG
Organism: Clostridia bacterium; assembly: GCA_017625065.1. Classification (GTDB taxonomy): domain Bacteria; phylum Bacillota; class Clostridia; order Oscillospirales; family CAG-272; genus Firm-07. The sequence goes on from JAGALS010000002.1 coordinate 43,850, forward strand.
TTTGACCGTTACTCTGTCGGTGGAGATCCTCGATGATGATGAGGCGGCCGCTTCCCGCATGCTACGCGTGATCTGCGAGACCTATCCCCTCATCGACACCCTGGAGCTGATCACCGAGGAGTGCGGCGGTTTTCGCGCACAACCCGGCATCACCCGCGAGAACGTGCAGGACTTCCTGGTGGGCCTCTTTGGCGAGGATATCCTGGACGCGGAAGGGAACTTACCCGGCCTGCCCGCGCGCCTGCCCTCCCAGTTGGGAAGCTCGGCCGTCAGCTTGAAGCGGTTGCTCCGCGTGCTGGAGCTCCGCGATCAATGGACAGCGGGACTTCCCCACGTACCGGCTTTCCGCGCAGGACTGTATCTGACCTGCATAAATACCTTGCGGGTCCTCCGTCCCATCCTTCGCTTGAAGCGGCCCGCCGACACCACCATGAGCCTGCTCTCGGCCCACGGATCGCTGGCCGTAGCTCGGAATATCGAGATCACAGGCAACACCGACGAGGATTGGCAGAACACCATGTACTATTCCTGGGTCGAGTTTGACGGCAATATGTTCATCCAGCAGATGTCCACCGACGGCATCGAGGCACTGGTCAACATGCCCACGGCCGAGTCGGCCTACGGTTTTTGCATCAATCACTGGCGGACCGCCGAGAACAACGCCGCCATTACGTATGCGGCACGAGCCGGCATCGACGGCACGACGGCGGATGTGTTTTACCGTCAGTACGCGGAGAAACTGGGTATTGGCAATACGGTCGGTTTCGCTGAGGCATGCGCGCGCTTGGCTCGGCTGGACACCTTTAACCGAGACAACCTGTTCAATATCGGTTTCTGCGCCGTGAGCTGTTGGTTCAACTGGCACCGGCGGGGTGACGGTATGGCCCCCCGCGGATTCAGCGTGGAGCATCAGACCCATTCGATTGCCGAGTATGATGGCTTGATCTCGGATTTCGAGGGCCTGCTCCCCTCCGCCGATACCCCCGAGGGCATCGCCTACCTGCGTTTGATGGCCAACCGCTGCTACACCAGCATCCTGCATATCCGCGCCATGATGGTGTTGGAGGAGCTGAATCAGCTCTACGATTTCAACGACCCCAAGCCGCTGTCCGAAGCGCAGATGGCCCGTGTGGATCAGATCCTCCGGGCATCCATGGATGACGCCCGAGAGTACCTGGATGTTTACGGCGAGCTGTTGCCCGACCGCGGTGGCGAAGGACAGCTCATCAGTTACCACGAGACTGCCATCGCCTATATCCGCGCCGTAGCCGCGACCTTCACCAAGGCCAAGGTCGAGCTGGAGGACGCTTACGACGCGCCCCCTATGCCCGATGCGAATGCCAAGTGAGGCTACCTGTGCCTGTTCCGGCGCGTGGTTATCGGGGAGATCGAAGAGCATGTAAACGTCTTCGAGGTCACCGTCCACATCACCATGAAATACGCACTTGTAGACGGAAGGATCGATACCACCGTTTTCAAGGGTACGGTGATAGCTGTCGAACTTGACTCTATTGGTGTCCTTGTCACCATCGATCTGATAGATATTGATTCTCATTCGAGCTTCATATCCAAAAAGCCGTTGCATCTATGGCTTTGTAAATAAATTTTGAATGGGAAGGATCTTTGAAAGTCTTGGGAAGGTGTGTGGCGGTTCGAATCTGTCTACAGACCCGAAATGCCCGAAATGCATCTACAAAATTTCGAAAA
>JAGALS010000012.1 GCA_017625065.1 Clostridia bacterium
CCATTCTTGCGTTTTTTGCATCCCGCACAATTGCCTTCTTCGCATCTGAAATTCTTTTCTATTTCAGAGATAGTATAACTATGACCGCTACCGCCACTATTGCCACTCCTGCTGCCACCAGACCGGCTATTTTGAGTTTGTTTGTGTTGTGTGTCTGATGGCACTCTGCGTTTGGGCTTGTACCTGTGCCTTTTGCAGTATCCGTAGAAGCAGGCGCTTTTTTATAAAGCATTGTACCTATCTTTTTTACGTCGGCAATTCTCTCCTTGCAAAAGTTACGCTTCAATTCGAACACAGCTCTTGCAAAATCTTCATCTGTGAAGGTGTCTTTATTTGCGGAAACCAACTCGCCATTTAAGACAGTTTCAAACAACGTTATCCCTTTGCTTACAACATAATTGACAACCTCGTCAAATTCGCCGTCAGAAAAATCGCGGCATGTATAGCATATGCTACCGATAGATTCTCTCAATCCATTAACATCGTTTTCCGCTATGCCTTTTTCTATTGCATCATATTTTTGCATCTCTACGCCTCCAATATCACACCGAAAGTAAAGTGCTTATTCTTCTTTCAATGTCAGAAATCCATTTAAGTGTTTCTTCGTCACTCTTTACTTTCTGCTTAATTTCCTCGGAACGAAGAATATCTTGTTCCAATTGATGCAAGATCTCATCAATCTTTGCATCAAGTCTATCAATGTTATCGTTGAACGCCTGCTTATATGCGTTTATCTGCTGTTCCGCTTGCGCAAATATTTGAGCAATATTCGCTTTCATAGCGTAAGAAAATTCGGCGAGAATATCAACAATAACATTTCTTACATTGATGTCTACGCCATCTTTGACCGATTCGGTGTAAGAAATTCTTCTCGGTTTCCAAAACTTGAAGAAGCCCAAAAATCCGGCACGTTCGGGGTTATCCTTCCACCTTGTTTCTTCTCGGTATCTATCTTGCTGATTGCTTCTTACAATCTCATCAATGCTCGTGATTTTAATTTCACCAAGTGAGGAAACTTTTTCAAAATCAAAACCTTCTATTTCGATATCCTCAAGAATGGAAGATACGACTCTTGAATATTCCTCCAACAATTCATTGCAACGAAGGAAGAATTGCTCATCGATATCTCTCTGCAATCTGCTTTCACAGATTTTCTGATATCCGTTCAATTTGCGTTGGAACTCAGCTATAAGTTGATCGGCAATAATCTTATCGACCCTCTCCTTGCCATCAAATTCCTTTGAAAAAGCTTGCAATTCCATCTCAACCTTAAACTGTTCTTCGCCTTGATCAATGGTATCCAGCTTAAGCATTTTGATCTTTTTCTTAAAGTCTTGGGAGATGCTGTCACCTTGTGTTCTTTTCACTCTTGCTCTTTTTATTTGCTCACGAACTCTTTCCAATAATTCCGAATCACTTGCAATACTTTGCTCAAAGCGCCCTTTCATATTGAGTTCTGTAATCAAATTCAAAATATTCTTTATAGCATCGTTTATCTTTATGGGATACGCATATTTGTCTATGTATTCGCTGATTGTTGCCTCGACAACAGGAAGTCCTGTATGCACCAATGCTTCGAGGTCGTATGTATCCTCATCTGTGTGATATTCAGAAATTTGCCTTTCTAACTGAACTCTAACAGAAGGCGTTAATGTTGCGTATTTTTCAAAGTGCAAAAGTTCGCTATCAATGAAGTCCTCAACGCTGTCAAGCTCAATCCTTTCTTTTCGGGATAGTTTATCGCCCTTGCGATTCTTTCTGATCAGCAATGCCAACCTCGCACTTGTGGGAATCAATGTGGGGTCTTCAATTCCGAAGCCTTTAAGATACTCCCTAATATCTCTCAAAAGCTTGTCAATTGTTTCGCCTTTTTCCTCATCCAGAGCATCGCATTTGTTTATGACGAAAATAAATCTATCCCGTGATTGCTTACCTGCACGCTTCATTTCGTTGGAAATGTCGTAAAGAAGCTGATGGTCATCGTTAATACCTATCTGCGTTGCATTCATTACGTAAAGGATTACCGAATTCGTTCTCTTAATGATCGAACGAGTCAATCTCTCGTGATTCTCATTACGTGAATTGTTAGGACCGGGCGTATCTATCAAGCACAATCTGATCTTATTACTCGGTATCGAAGGGATGCTTCCTTCGATGTCAATATATTGGACAGATTCGTCTGCATTATACGCACGAATCATTTCCGAGTTAATCGGTGAACGAGGATATACTACTTCCTTTGATGCGTCATAACATTCTGCTTCATAGCCATCCATTTGATCATTATCAAAAATACGGGCAATGGTTGCCGTACACGCCTTGTTCTCAGACGGTAATAGTTCTGTGTGAAGTAACGAATTGATGAGAGTTGATTTTCCGCTGCTCATTGTAGCAATAACGCTTACCTCAAAGATGCCGTTCTTTGCTTCCTCATAAGCACCAAAAACACCTCGACCACTTGAATCAAGTTCTTCAAATTGAGGCAACTTTTTCTTTTTGATATCAGTAATTATGGCATCCAATTCGCTCATAATCGCTGTTTCGTTTTTACCTTCTTCAAGAACACATTCGAATTTTACCTCGCCTGAATATTTATCTACACTATAAAGTAAATCTTCAAAGTCTATTTTTCGTCCTTTGAAGGTAATACGAATTTGAGTATCATTGCAAACCTTTGCAATTTCAGAAAGCAATCCTTCCCAATTTGTTGACGGGCTAAGAAGAATTTGTAATCTTTGATTCGCTTTTGATCCGATTTTTGTTTTATCTCCGATCTTACGACCATTCTTATAGAATGTGCATGTAACAAGATACGGATTATAGTCGATTATAAAGTCTGTCATTTACATGCTCCTTTGCTTTTATCTTCTCGCATCAAAATGTTCGCTGTCAATTTGTGCGTTTTGTATGTATCTTTCAAGATATGGGATTCCCGTATTATTAAGTGCCTCAATAATATCTGCGACCCTGTAAGACACGCCGGATACTTCAATGCATTCGCAAGGATTTTGACATCCCTTCGTGATAGCATATGCGCTTAAGTCCGCTCTTTGAGGAGGATATAGCGCAAAATATTGATTGAATTTCCTGCGTTCAGTTCTCGTCAATTCTTCATGCCGTAAAACTTTTTTGAAGATCTCTGCCCACAATGCCGAAGTAGGTATTATATCGGGATTTTCAATTTTACATTCAGATGTAAGATAATCACGTATATCCACCAAAATTTTTTCGATAGACTCACCCTTTTCGGCTTCGTATTCATCGCATTTGTTAACTACAAACACCGCAGAGAGTTCCTTGCGCTTATTTAATGTTTGACACACATTCAGTAGCAATGTCTTATCATCGTTTATTCCGAACTGCGTGGCATTGATGATATATACGATCAGCCCTTCTTTAATTTTTGAAAGAATGTCGAGCGTGATCTTGCCATGAGAGGCATCCTGAGAATTGTTGGTGCCGGGAGTATCTATCAAAACCACTCTCTTTTTCGTGTTAAGTACACCCTTGATTTGAGTTCTGATGATGATTTTATCAATGTTGGGATTTTCGTTGGCTTCCTTAAGTACAGTTGCCCAATCATCATACGAAATCTGCGCTTTTTGTCCGTCTTTATAAACCGGTTCTATTTCTGTCACATCATCAGTATCATTATCATAAATTCGATATGATTTGGCAGTGCATGCAGAATTGCTACTTGGCAGAATGCTCTTGTTCAATAAAGCATTAATCAATGTGCTTTTTCCTGATGACATTGTTGCCATCACGACAACGGGGAACAGAGCCGTACTGCTTTCCGATCGATACTTCAAAGGTTGATTTCTGCAAACTAAAAATTTATCATTCTTTGTATAAACCTTTTTATAGTCGAATGGCTTACCTCGACTCCAGCCTTCACCTTTAAGCACATCTGCAACTTCGATAATTCTGTATCTAAAATCTGTATCTTGCCAACCTTTTCGTTCAACAAATATAGGTAATTCAAAAATTTCAGCTATCTCCTGCGCTGAATACAATTGATTAAAATCAAATTGATTATTGTTCATAACATCTCCTTTTTGCTCCAACAAGAAAGAAGCGATGTCTATTGCATCGAATGGTATATTCGACGCAGTAACAAGAACGAAAAAGAGCATATTTTCTTCCCAAGGGGGTGAAAATATGCCGCTTAACATATATCTTTATTTAAAGTAACATATAAATTTACATTATTGTCTTGAAAAGAAGTCGAAAAAGTAGTACAATAATTATGTATATGTCGAATTTGTGTGAAGAATATACCAATCGATGCAGTTTTGCTCATAAAACACGAGGCAGCCTTTGCATCATTTGAATTTTGTGTTCGATCATGCAATGTGCATATCGATTTAGTGTTATAGATGCATTTTGATGTCCCATGATATCTGCCACTGTCTTTATATCAATTCCGCATTCAACAGCACGGGTGGCAAAGGTATGACGAAGTGCATGAAAATTCAACTTTCGTACTCCGGCTCGCTCTGTTATTTTTTCAAACATATATTGGTAGGAACGAATTGACATTCGTTCTCCTTTTTTATTTTCAACCACATATGGAGTCTGCGCTAATTTATAATCTTCTTTTAACAGTTCTATAATGTATTCGGGCAAAGGAATCACTCTGTCTGAGGACTTTGTTTTTGGTGTATCTACGCAGAGCTGCCAAACCCCGTTCTCGTTTTTCTCTCGGTATACCGTTTTAGTGATTTTTATTACACCGCAATCAAAGTCTACATCATTCCACATAAGCCCAAGCAATTCTCCAATACGCAAGCCCGTATAGAGACAGAGCAGAATTCCATGCAATCTTCTATCATCTGATTGGACAATTGCTTGTTCGATTAATCTTTGCTCCTCGAGTGTAAACGCTTCTACTTTTTTGGATTCTACCTTTGTTCTGCGTACCTTTATGCAGGGGTTATCCTTTACATATTCCATATCGTACGCATATTCAAATGCAAGACTAAGTATTGAAAGCATCATATTAGTGCTTGTTGCGGATAACTTATCCCCATTTTTTACATTTCCATCTTTTTTCTGTTGTAAGAGAAATTCTTGGATTTCCTTTCTTCCAATTTCAGATATTTCATATTCACCAAGAGATGGGATTATATGCATCTCAATCAATCCCTGATATCGACGATATGTCCTTGATTTAATATGATCCTTTTGGTAAGTTTCTAACCATTCGGTTAGCAAATTGCTAATTGTCATAACATTCTCCTTTGATTTTGATATTACATTTATTGTACACCAAAATTTTTACAAGCTTATTAGCAACACAATATCATGCTCTTTGCTGTAAGTCCAGATAACTTTTTGTTAATTTGTTTAGGAATAATAAAGGCATCGGGGATTAATCCGATGCCTGACTCGTTATTCGTTTGTATCCGATTGTACCTCCATCGCCAATCGCGCTCCGAGGCGGAAGGCGTATTCGAAGATGGCTGCTTCAGCAAGGCTTACGTACTCGTCCCAGCAGTCGTGGAACTTTTCAAAGATCTCCTTCTGCTCGTCGGTGAAGGTCTTTGCTAAGTCCTCGTGATGCCTCGCCATGTACTCCATAAGCTGCTTCATTTCGGGGGAGTTGTTTCTGCTGTCCTCTTGCGGTATTATGTTGCCGTGCCACAGTTCTTTTATCATACTTTTCATAGGTTGCACCTCCTGTTAGCACAACAACATACCACAGAAGAGAGAGAAAGTCCAGCACTTTTGCGAAAATAAATCCAACTTTTTTCGTCGGGCGTTTTCTTTGCTTACAGCGATGCAAATTTTGCGTGTTGATGCGCGTTGAATAAGGCTCTTGACTATTTCCTTGGTCTATGGTATAATAACGGCAGAAAAAGAATTTTTGCGGAGTCGGATTTTCGATTTCCTGATAGCATCCACATCCCACCGAAACGGGCTTGACCACAGTTTTGACCATCTACAACTTCGGACTACGTGGAAACAGTGCTTACAAGAGCATCAAAAAGCATCGTTTTCGGACATAAAAGCCCCGAAAAGCCTTGTAAATCAAGCAAAAAATCGGTGCAGATTTGTTTGGGAGCATCAGGCCGCAGGTTCGAGACCTGTCACTCCGACCAAGATCAAAGAGGGGGAGCTTGCTCCCCCTCTTTGATCTTTGATCGAAAGACCTTTTCGTTTCGAAGAAACGGATGGCGTTTGTTTCGGTACTATCGCATCAGAATTCCATAAATATTACGATGATCATTTTATTTCCATGATCATTTCCATAGCAAATACGCACGACCACGAGAAGTCAGGGTTGCATTTACCTTCTCCCGTTATAGGATTATAATTTTCGTGTATGCTCTCGTCTTTATCTACCCATTCAAGCAAAGTCTCTTTTATATCTACGGCTGTTTGCCTGAATCCGTAATCGTAAAGGCCTTTTATGGCAAAATATGCTGTGTTCAACCAAACGGATCCCCTCCAATATCCTAAAGGGTTCATTTTAGGATGATCAAGAGCAACCGTAGGCATACATGGATAAAGTTTTTGGGGATCGGTTGCATATTTATTAACAGCTACCGCTTGTGACGGAGTTGCTATACCTACCCATAACGGCATATATATTGCGGGAGTTATGACCTTAACGAAGCTGTTTTCTTTAAAATTCCAATCAAAGAAGCAGCTTTCTTCATCACACCACAATACTTTAAGTATTTTCTCGGTCAGTTCTTTCTCGCGTTTGTTCCACTTTTCTGCTTCTGACGTCAAATTTTGACGCAGCGCCAAGTATTGCATGGATTTGTAAAAGGATACCATAAAGCAATTCAAGTCAACGGGATACAAAAATTCGATCACTCCGCCGTCAAAGCGAATGGAATCGTCAAGACCCGACTCCCAACGGATATATTTATCTCTGTTTTCTCCCTGCTCGGTCGTAGAATAGAAAAACAGACCGTCGTTGGATCTATATCGTTCGGTGCGCCAAAAGCCCTCGTTTAGCACAAGCTTGGGATACATTTTTTTCAAAAAATCATCGTCAGGACATCTTTTGTCCAGCTGTTCCAGTGCCCAAGCCCACACGGGCGGCTTACCGTACTGATCCATTATTTTGTTTCCTATTACGGGCATATAAATGACGTCGGGCAGCATACCGTTATCCTTTTGAAAAAGAAAGAACGCTTCCATTTGTTCTTGCGCTAATCTTTTGTCAAATCTGGCTACTCCGACCGTGTGGAAAGCACTGTCCCAATTCCAAATTCCCGCAAAACCCAGTTTGTTGGACTTTTTGGAATTTGGAGACATTGACGGTGCTATTGCCCTATATGGATTCCATAACGTGCCCTCTGTATTGGGGGCGACGTTTTGTATGAGAATTTTCGTTGCTTTTTCAAGAATTCTGTAATCACGCGCTGAAATGCTGTTTTTGTGTTGATCCAGCCACTGTTCTCTTGACATAAATCATATTTCCTTTCCGCGTTTTGATGGATATGGGTCTGTGAACGCTTTAAAGCATCCTCCTGAATCGAATGCATTCTTGCAAGATACATCGTATCACATTTTAGAAATAATATCAACAGAATATTTGAACTTTTCTGAAAATATGATTCCTGCTTTTGATGTGCCAAGAGTGATCCATACCAAGCTTGAAAGAATCCTTCGTTTCCAAGAACGGGCGGTTTTGCGTTGTGCTTCGTATACCGCTCGCGCAAAACGGGGCTTTGAGGCCTGTCACTCCGACCAAAACCCAAGGGGGCAAGCGCGCTTGCCCCCTTGGGTTTTTATGTTAAAAAGCTTTATAAATCTTTCTTTTCAAAGCCTTTTTTGAAGAGTGCGGAAAGGGCAGAAAGGCGGAACGCCGCGGGCCACGCCACCAGCCAGTCGTTGAGCTTGCCGCGCGGATCGCCTTGCTTGAAGCCCCAATGGCAGTGGAAGATCGCCTCGTTCTGGCTGCCGATCGGGCGCTTTTTGCCGTGGATGGTCAGCTCCCCGTCGCCGATGCACTGCAGGATCGCGTGAAACATCGTGTCACCAAGGCGCTTGAAGGTTTCATCACCTGTGATCTCGGCAAGCTCCCAGAAATAGGGAACGGCAAGCCCCGCATACGGGTCAAGGTGGTGGTGTTGGGCGGAAACCGAGGTGAGCCCTCGGATCCTCACGCCAAAGCGAGCGACGTCGCACTCGGAAGGGTAGATCGGATCGTAATAAAACATCCACGAGGCAAAGTAATACGCTGCTTTTTTGCCGTATTCCTTGTAAATTTCTTTGCCTGTGAGCTTGTGGAGCAGTACTGCGCTGATGAGGAAGGGGATCGAGGTCTCCTTGTCGACACAGCAGGTGTCAAGCGCGCCCGCGGTGCAGCAGAAGGCGTCAAGGTCGCGCTCTACGTAAAATTGCATTGCCCGCTCGGCGGTGTCAAGATATTTTTGCCTGCCTGTCAGCTCATAAGCCTTTGCAAGCGCGGGGATGATAAATGCGCCGACCGTGCCGCTTTGGTCAAGGCAGGTGCCGTCGTGCCGCCACTTTTTGCCAAAGCCGTATGTGGGGGAGTCGTGCTTGCAGAAAAAGTCGCAAAGCCCAAGGCCCGCCTGCAGGTATGCGGGCTTGTCGATGCCCGCATCGTTGAGTGTCTTCCACGTCCGCAGAAATTCGTACGCGCCATACCCCATATTACAGGTGTCGGATGCGGTATTTTCGACGTTGTCACAGTAGCGCAGCTGCGAGAGCAAAAGCCCGTTCGGTGCAACGCCGTATTTTGCTCTTGTGTCAAGAATTTCAAGCGCCGTATGCAGATTTTCGGTGTTTTTGTTTTGTAAATAGTCCTCAATGAACATTCTGCAAAACAGAATATTCTGCCCGCACCACGCAAGCTCAAAGCAGTTGTCACCGCGGTGCACGAATTCGCCATCTTCATTTAATTTGAATCCGATGATAAAGCCCTTTTTGCCGTTGTAATCGCTGATCAGACTTTTTGCAAAGGTGATGCTGTCGCTCCAGAGCTTTTCCAGCGACGGGAGCTTGCGCGCATCCTTTTCGGGAAAGAGCGTGAGCGCCGCGTCAAGTGTGTCGCAAATGCCGTAATTTTTCCATTTTGGTGTTGAGAGCAGCACGTAGATGCCGACCTCAAAGCGCTCGCCCGCGGCAAGCGTGATCGAGTCGTCGAAGGCATCCCCGTAGGTGTCGCGGTCGATGTAAGATACGGGGGATTCAAAGGCGGGGTGCAAAAGCTCCTGATGATACGTGCCGTCCGCATCCTTCCAGATGCTGCACGAGGAAACAAGAGAGCGTTCGTTTTCCCCCGATGCGAAAAGCGAGAGGGCGTGTGCGGCATTTTCGGTCAAGGTGCAAGCGGGGATCGAAACGCGGTCGTAGGCGAACACCCACTTTTTTCCATCGCGCTCCAGCCCCTTTGGCTCTTTGCCTGCGCCGAAAGGATTGCCGTTGACGCTCACACACGGGATCAGGAATTTTTGCACGTCAAAGCACGCGGCAACGCGAAAGACGGTCTTGATGCTTCTTTCGTGCGGCGCGGTGTTTTCCCAAATTCTTTTGATGTAAAAAAGCCCGTCCTTTTCGCGTTTTACCGATACCGTTATGCGGTCAAATGCGCCTTGATAGAGCCAAGTGTCGCCTTTTTGCGACACGGGTGAGAGGGCTTGCTCCGCGCCGTTCTCGATCACGCAGGGCGGCTCGATGTGCGCGATCGCACCCGCGCTTTTGTCGGAGATCCGATAGGCGTTATCACGATAGGTCAAGAACATAGCAGCTCTCCTTTGCGGTGAATATTCTGCTTGTATTATAGCATAGTGTTTTGTGACTTTCAACTGTATTTTGTAGCCTTTGGGTGAGTGCTTGGAGAGATGTGTTGACAGCCTTTTAAAAATATGGTAAAATATATACGGACTCGACAAGAGTTACTCTACAATGCCCATTTTTTAATGGTGCGTGCCCGTTATGGCACAGGTGTTTTTTTGAAGTTAAATCAGAGAATTTGCGAGATCAGAGTAAGACTGACTCCCATCGGCGCGGACTTCATGCAAGTCCACTTCAGAATAGGCGGTGACAACCACTATTTCTATCCGAGCTGCGTTATGGGGGATCAGTTTTCTTCTTTTTTAACGGCGGTCTACTGTCTTTACAATGAGGGATATGACTACCATCAGCTGCATATGCGACAATGGAAAAGAAGATATGGGTGTGAGTTTCAAGCTCCAAGCAAGGAAAACGGCGATCGTTATTTCAGATCCATCCCCATTTTGTGGGATGAAGAGGGGCGTACGATCGACGTGACCCTTTCCCGTTATTGCGCGAAAGGTGATTGCTTTTCGATCGTGCCCGAAGGGTTACCCGATCCGATCAACGTGGAATTTTCCTATAATAAAGGTGTTTTTCGATATACGGTTGATGGACGGGATCTGTGCTATGCCATAGCAAGGGGATATACAGAGGCACTCAAAAAATACGGCTTTCAAGGTTATCTTCGCTCGACCGGTATGCAATACATAGGAGATACATTTGAGATGGAAGAGCTTTTGTTCGTTAAGGCGTATGCGCTGAACGCGATGGAGGCAAGGGAGCTGAAAACGGCGTGGGAGCATCCAAGAGGCTGGATGGGTGCGCAGGCATCCTCCTTTGAGCAGGAGCTTGAGCTTTTGCTTTTTGATATGTGAAGGCAATATGCGTGATTTTGACGGCAAAGCCTCTTGCGCGTAGCGCAAAAATGTGGTATACTAAACGCGAAAATGCCGCAAGGGAGTGGTTGGATGCATTTTAAGGATATGAAATGGTATATGAAGGCGCTGATGGGCTTGCTTGTTTTGCTGCTCTTTCCCGTTTTGCTGCTTTTGATCATCGCCACGCTGGCGATCACGATCCTCTTTCCGTTGTTTGAGATCCCTTATTATAAAAGGTCGGTCTATCACCGCGCGTTCGGCGAAAAATACTCGTTTTTCATCACCCGTACCCCGCGATATCAGATCTTTCGCAGGCTTCGCAGGTACCGTCCCGACGTGGCGTTTCCGCCTGCGGGTGACGACCGCTTCCACTGCTTTACGGTGGGCGATACCCTTGTTTTGTTTGGTATGTTTGACCGCTTTGTGTTCGACAGCGACACGGGCGAGTGGTGTGCCGCGATGTCCGAAAGCGACGAGCCGCGGCCGCTTGCCGAGGCAATCGCCGAGTACCCGTTTTTGCCCGATGGTACAAAATACCCCACAACGGGTGTGAAAATTCTTGCCAGCACATCGCTTTTTTATGAGGAAAACATCCACCGCGCGTACGCCGACCCGCGTTTTGTGATCTGCAAAAGCAAAAAGGATCTGAAGAAAAAGCTGCTTTCGCTGTAAACAAAAGCATACATCTATATGCTTTCAATAACAGAAAATCTGTAACGATCGTTTTATCCAAAAAAGAGTTGCCTCGATCACAAAATTGAGCAACTCTTTTTCTTTTATTATATCGACTACTCATCCACCGCAAACGGTCCCCCTTCCCTTGTGAGGGAAGGTGGCAGGCGTAGCCTGACGGATGAGTAGTTTCTTGCGGATTTTCACATTATTCCGCGGATATGTACTTGGCGAATTTAAAGTGGCTGCCTCGATTCAAAGAGGCAGCCACTTTTTTGTGTGGATTTAATTTTTTCTGCGTGAATGCTCTAGCTTTGCTTCTTATTTGTCGTAAGAGGGGTTGAAGGCGTAGAAATTTTTGCTGTCCAAGTTGTCCTGCGCGATGCGGAGCGCATCGCCGAAGCGCTGGTAGTGCACAAGCTCGCGCTGGCGCAGATACTTGATGGGGTCGCGCACGTCGGGATCGTCCACCATACGCAGGATATTGTCGTAGGTCACGCGCGCCTTCTGCTCGGCAGCAAGATCCTCGTTGAGGTCGGCGATGACGTCGCCCTTGACGCCGACGTACTTCATATCAAAGGGCACGCCCGACGCCGCCACGGGGTAAAGCCCCGTCGTGTGGTCGACGAAATAGATATCCATTCCCGCTTTTTTGATCTCCTCGGGCGAAAGGCCTTGGGTCAGCTGATAGAGGATCGCGCCGATCATCTCCAGATGCGCGAGCTCCTCGGTGCCGACGTCCGTTAAGATGCCGCGCACCTTGTCATAGGGCATCGAATAGCGCTGATGCAGATAGCGCATCGAGGCGGCAAGCTCGCCGTCGGGGCCGCCGAGCTGGCTGATGATGATCTTGGCGTAGTTCGCGTTCGGGTTCTTGATCTTAACGGGATATTGCAGCTTTTTGTCATAGGTCCACATAACTCAGTTGCCCTCCTTTTCCCAGGGCCAAGGGCCGTCGACCCATTCCCATTTTTGGTCGTTGTGGTTGCTATAGATCGTCAACGGTCCGAATTTTTCTTCAAATTCGGCCTTCAGCATATGGGCGATCTTGTGATGCTCCTGGTAGTATTTCATCGCCTTTTTGTTGTTCGGATAGGCATCCAGATAGAGCGCGACCTCGTAGAGCGCGAAGTCCTCCGCCTGGATCTTGTGCAAGAGCGCGGAGCGCTCGTTCCAATTTACATTATTGTTCATTTGAGCCTCCTTGCGCCGTAGAAAGGCTTTTCAAGCTCCATAAAGACGGTGCCGCGGCACAGCCCCTCCTCGGGGGAGTAGAGCCCCTGAAAGCTCTGGCAGGGCGAGTAGACCATGGCAAGCGATTTGCCCGTCAGGCACTGCTCAAACGAGCCGTCCGTGCCCTCAAGCGGACAGGTGCTGCCAAGCGGCGGCATCGGTTGGTTGTTGTTGTCGTACACGTCGGTGATCTCCTTCTCATTTGGGTTGAGCGATATCGCTCAATGTCAGTATATGTCGAAAAAGCGGATTTGGGGATGTGAATTTAGCGCGCCGCGCCTGTGCGTGTGCGATTATATAATAATTTATTATAAAAAAAGATAGAAAATGCGCGAAAATCGCTTGACAAGCGAGTGGGTTTGTGGTATGATAATAACGCAATTGAAAAGACTCCTGCAACTGACGGAAAACGTGGACTGACCACGGTGGAGCAGGGGATCTGGCGGGCCGTGCCCGCGCCGACCGTCTGGGCACACTAACCGTTTCTGGGTTCAGTGCGCCTTTTTTCATTGAACGCACGGCATTTTCTGTGCCGTTTTACTGTGAATTTAAACTAAAAGTGCATTGATCGCTAATGATTGTTCAAAACACTCGCAAAAAATTGTTGGGAGCTAAATCAGCCTCTCCTGTTGGGAGAGGTGGCGGTGTAGCCGACGCAGAGGCCCCCTCTCACCTGCCTCTCGGCAGGAGCTCTCCCCCAAGGGAGAGCCTTGGAATTACACAAGCACAGGCTACCATCAATGAGATTTATCTTGATTAAGTTATGAGGAGGGGAAGAAACATGAGTAAAAAAGTTGGCATTCTGATGGGGAGCGACAGCGACCTGCCCATCGTCCGCAAAGCGACCGATATTCTCGATGCGCTTGGCGTTTGTTATGAGGTACACGTTTATTCGGCGCACCGCACACCCGTTGAGGCTGCCGAGTTTTCGAAAAACGCGCGTGAAAACGGCTTTGGCGTGATGATCGCCTTTGCGGGGATGGCCGCCCATCTTGCGGGTGCCGTTGCCGCCAATACCACGCTGCCCGTGATCGGCGTGCCCTGCAAGTCCTCCAACCTTGACGGACTTGACGCGCTGCTTTCCACCGTGCAGATGCCCACGGGCATTCCCGTGGCGACGGTCGCCATCAACGGCGGCGGAAATGCCGCGCTGCTTGCGGCGCAGATCCTTGCCACCGAGGACGTGGCGCTTGCCGAGAAGCTGATCGCAAAAAGAGCCGCGGATGCCGCGAAGGTGCTGGAAAAAGATGCAGCCGTTGCGGCTGAATTGAATCGCTAAATTGAGGTAAGCCATTGATTTTATTTGCCTTCCCCAGCGGGGAAGGTGGCGGCGAAGCCGACGGATGAGGAGAAGCCGGCTTGTGCTGTATAAAGTGGTGCTCTCCTCATCCACCACTATTGTGGTCCCCTGTGATGTTTGCATAGCAAACTCAACGTTGTCGCAATGCGACAACAGCCTCCGGCTGGAGAAGGCGAAAAACACTGTATTCAAAATTTAACTTTTCACATAAAAGGAGAACAAACCATGAAACTCGTTTACACCGGAAAGACCAAGGACGTATTTGCTCTGGACAACGGAAACTACCTGCTGAAATTCAAGGACGACTGCACCGGCAAGGACGGTGTGTTCGATCCCGGCGAAAATGCCGTGGGACTCACGATCGAGGGCGTTGGCGACGTCAACCTTCGTATGTCCATTTATTTCTTTGAAAAGATCAATGCCGCAGGCATTCTGACGCATTACGTCAGCGCTGACCTGAAGAACACCACCATGGAGGTCAAGCCTGCCAAGGTGTTCGGCAAGGGCTTGGAGGTCATCTGCCGCTATAAGGCAGTCGGCTCCTTCTATCGCCGCTATTCCGACTACTGCACCGAGGGGCAGGACCTGCCCGCTTACGTGGAGACCACCTTCAAGAACGACGCCAAGGGCGACCCGCTGGTCACCAAGGACGGTCTGGTGGATCTGGGCGTGATGACCGCAAAGCAGTATGACGATCTGAAGGCGATGACGCAGGCGATCACCAAGATCGTTGCCGACGACCTGAAGGCAAAGGGACTTGATATGTACGATATCAAGTTTGAGTTCGGCTACGACGCCGAGGGCAACGTGATGCTGATCGACGAGATCGCCTCGGGCAATATGCGTGTATACAAGGATGGCGAGTATGTCGATCCCATGACGCTGAACAAACTCTTTTTCGCGTAAAAATCGCACATAGCGTCGTTGCTCCTCGCCTCAGCCCTCGACGATGGCAAACATCGCCTTCGGGTGTCGGCTCCGGTGCGCCTTGCTCTGCACGATTTTTACTGCGAAAAGATTCGTAGCCGGTCAATGCGGCAAAAAGCGCCAAAAGGAATAAAACGATGAACGCCTTGCCCCGTTTCGGGGCAAGGCTACCTCTGTCTTTAGAAAAAAACAAAAATCACATAAAAACGCTGTAAAGGAGCGAAAAAATGGATCACAAGAATTCTCATTCCGCAAGCTACGCCGCTGCAGGCGTGGATATCACCGCAGGCTACAAGGCGGTTGAACTGATGAAAAAGCACGTCGCGCGCACCAAAAACGAAGGCTGCCTTGACGACGTGGGCGGCTTTGGCGGCTGCTTTGGATTGCCGCTCTCCGGCATGGAGGAGCCCGTTCTGGTTTCGGGCACCGACGGCTGCGGCACCAAGGTGAAGCTGGCGATTCTGATGGACAAGCACGACACCATTGGCATTGATGCCGTGGCGATGTGCGTGAACGATATCATCTGTGTTGGCGCAAAGCCGCTGTTTTTCCTTGACTACATCGCTTGCGGCAAGAACGTGCCCGAAAAGATCGCCGAGATCGTGGGCGGCGTTGCCGAGGGCTGCGTGCAGTCGGGTGCCGCGCTGATCGGCGGTGAGACTGCCGAGCATCCCGGGCTGATGCCCGTGGAGGATTACGACCTTGCAGGCTTTGCCGTGGGTGTTGTGGATAAGAAGAAGATCCTGAACAAGGACCGTATGGCGGTGGGCGACGTTGTGATCGCGCTGCCCTCGACGGGTATCCACTCCAACGGATTTTCGCTTTGCCGCAAGGTATTTAACATTGATAACAACGATCCTTTGCTTTACGTGAAGCGCGACGAGCTCGGCGGCAAGACCATTGCCGAGGCTCTGCTTACCCCCACCAAGATCTACGTTAAGCCCGTGCTTGCGCTCTTGGAAAAGGTCGACGTGAAGGGCATTTCGCACATCACGGGCGGCGGATTTTACGAGAATATCCCGCGCTCGATCCCCAAGGGGCTGACCGCCAAGATCGACAAGTCTGCCGTCAAGGTCCTGCCCATCTTCGATCTGATCGCAAAATTCGGCAACATCCCCGAGCGCGATATGTTCAACACCTACAACATGGGCGTTGGTATGAGCATCGTGGTGCCCGCAAATGAGGTAAAGACCGCTATGGCAGTGCTTGCCGAGAACGGTCAGGACTCCTACGTGATCGGTGAGATCGTCGCCGGTGACGAGGGCGTGATCCTTGCGTAATGGGTGACGTTATGAGCAAAAAACGCATTGCCGTTTTCGTTTCGGGCGGCGGCACCAATCTGCAGGCGCTGATGGATGCCGAGGACAAGGGAATCCTGCACAGCGGCGAGATCGTGCTGGTGGTTGCTAGCAACCCCACCGCCTTTGCGCTGGAGCGCGCAAAGAAAAAGGGAATTGAAACCGCGGTGGCGTGGAAGCGCGAGCTTGGCTCGCAGGAAGCGTTTGAGGCGGCGATCGGGGAGCAGCTTGCCGCGCACAAGATCGACCTGATCGTGCTGGCGGGCTTTATGAACATTTTGTCCGCTGACTTTACAAAGCAGTGGCCCGAGCGCATCATCAATGTGCATCCCGCCCTGATCCCCAGCTTTTGCGGCAAGGGGATGTACGGCCTTGCGCCCCACGTGGCGGCGCTTGAAAAGGGCGTGAAGGTCACGGGCGCGACGGTGCATTTCGTCAACGAGATCCCCGACGGCGGTAAGATCATCGCGCAAAGGGCGGTCTACGTTGAGGAAGGGGATACCCCCGAAGTTTTGCAGCGCCGCGTGATGGAGCAGGCGGAGTGGATCATTCTGCCCGAGGCAGTTGAAAAAGTCTGCGCCTCTCTCGGCTAAAAATACCGTCCCGCGGCGTTGCTCCTCGCAGACGAACTCGACGTAGACCAACTACGCCATCGTCCGTCTGCTCCGGTGCGCCTTGCGCTACGGCATTTTTCGCGCGAGAGAAACACAGACGGTAAAAAACATTGCACCTCACGGACCGTCCGGGAGGCCGGTCCCTACATTCTCGTGTGGTGACCGCCATCCTTGTAGGGACTGGCGTCCTCGACAGTCCGCATAGTTTGAATAATGTTTCGCACGAGAGAAACGCAGACGGTAAAAATGCGTTCTAAAGAGCACAATGTTCGCACTTTTTGCCTCCCTTGTGTAAAGGGAGGTGGCTTGCGAAGCAAGACGGAGGGATTGTAAAATTTGGTTTGTGCCGTAACAATCCCTCACCCGCTTCGCGGGATGCTCCACGAAGAACGCAAAGCGTTCTTCAAAAAAAAGAAGCCAAAGGCTTCTTTGTTTTGCTACAAGGGAGCCTTTGACAGCATTTACCAAAAAGGAGATTTAATATGAAGGTATCGACCATTGCAAATGAGCTGAACTCCCTCGCCTATCACGGCAGAGGCATTATGATCGGCAAGAGCGCCGACGGCAAGAAGGCAGTCACCGCCTACTTTATCATGGGTAGAAGCGTGAACAGCCGCAACCGCGTGTTTGTCGCTGAGGGCGAGAATATGCGTACCAAGGCGTTTGACGAGAGCAAGATGGTAGACCCCCATCTGATCATTTACTACCCTGTGCGCGTGCTTGGCAACAAGACGATCGTCACCAACGGTGACCAGACCGACACCATTTATGATCTTATGGATAAGCAGATGACCTTTGAGCAATCCTTGCGCACCCGTGAGTTCGAGGACGACGCCCCCAACTTCACCCCCCGCATTTCGGGCATCATCCGTCTGGAAAAAGAGGGCATGAACTACGCGATGTCGATCCTCAAGAGTGCCGAGGGCGACGATAGCTCCTGCGAGCGCTTTACCTACGCGTACTCCAACCCTGTAGCGGGTCGCGCAAAGTTCATCCACACCTACAACTGCGACGCAGATCCCTTGCCTTCCTTTGAGGGCGAGCCCAAGACGTTGGAGCTCCCCGATATGGACATCGACGCGCTGACCGACCTGATCTGGACAAACCTCAACCGGGATAACAAGGTGTCGCTGTTCGTGCGCTACATCGACATCGCCACCGGCGAGACCGAAACGCGTATCGTCAATAAGAACGTGTGACCTTGTGCGACGATATCCGAAATGTTTGGCTACAATAAAAAGCTTGTGGGAAATGCGCAACATTTAAGAAAAAATATGACAGATGAAGAGAAGCATCTGTGGTACGATTTTTTAAGAATGCTTCCCATTTCTGCCAAAAGGCAGAAGAACATTGCAAATTACATTTTGGATTTTTATATCCCGAAAGCAAAACTAGCAATTGAGGTGGATGGCTCACAGCATACGGAAAGGAGCCACGCAATAGCGGATGCAAAAAGAGATGAGGACTTGAAAAAATTGGGTATAACAGTATTGAGATATCGAAATGCTGACGTAAACAATTGCTTTTTCGCTGTTGCAGAGGATATTTTGAAAAACATCCGAGAAAAAGGTTTTGACATTTGAAGCTCACTTTTGTCGATAGGATGGTCAACAGACAGGATGTTTGCATAATGTTTTCTCTCTGTGCGACTACTCATCCACCGCTAACGCGGTCCCCCTTCCCTCACAAGGGAAGGCAAACGGCGTCCATCGATTTTCAATGGACGGGAAGCTTGTAAACCTTTGGAAGAATTTTTCATAATCCGTCTATTGTCAAAAGCAGCAAATTTGGTAGCCTTCCCTTGTGAGGGAAGGGGGACCGCGTTAGCGGTGGATGAGTAGTTTGTAACACAAAGTATTTAAAAATCCCAAAATCATCGATATAAAAAACGAGAGGTATATGATGAAAGAATTTGAACTGAAATATGGCTGTAATCCCAATCAAAAGCCCGCGAAGATCTATATGCACGACGGCAGCGAGCTGCCGATCAAGATCCTGTGCGGCAGACCAGGATATATCAACTTCCTTGACGCATTCAACTCCTGGCAGCTCGTCAAGGAGCTGAGAGGTGCCCTCGGTCTTCCCGCCGTGACGTCCTTCAAGCACGTCAGCCCCACCTCGGCGGCTGTCGGCATCCCGATGTCAAAGGAGCTCATGCAAGCGTGCTTCGTCACCCCCGAGGAGGTCAGCACCCCTCTCGCTCTCGCTTACGCGCGTGCGCGCGGCACCGACCGTATGTGCTCGTTCGGTGACTGGGTGGCGCTTTCCGACGTGTGTGACGTCGCCACCGCAAAGCTCATTCAGCGCGAGGTGTCGGACGGCGTGATCGCCCCCGGCTACGAGCCCGAGGCGTTGGAGATCCTCAAGACCAAGCGCAAGGGCGCATACAACATTGTAGAAATTGATCCCGATTTCGTTCCCGCCGAGATCGAGCGCAAGCAGGTCTTTGGCATCACCTTCGAGCAGGGCAGAAACAATTTCCATATTGGTGAGGAGCTGCTGCAAAACATCGTGACCGCGAACAAGGACCTGCCCGACTCGGCAAAAAGAGACCTGATCATCTCGCTGATCACGCTCAAATATACGCAATCCAACTCGGTGTGCTACGCCGTGGACGGACAGGCGATCGGCGTGGGTGCCGGTCAGCAGTCGCGTATCCACTGCACACGCCTTGCGGGCACCAAGGCAGATACCTGGTTCCTGCGCCAGCACGAGAAGGTGCTGAATCTGCCCTTCGTCGACGGCATCGCCCGTCCCACCCGTGACAACGTCATCGACGGTTATATCAACCGCAACGAGGAGGACGTTTGCGCCGACGGCAATTGGCAGAAGTACTTCACCAAGCAGCCTGAGCCCCTCACCGATGCCGAGATCAAGGCATACCTTGCCACCAAGACCGGTGTTGCGCTCGGCTCGGATGCCTTCTTCCCCTTCGACGACAACATTCAGCGCGCCGCGGCAAGCGGTGTCAAGTACGTCGCTGAGCCCGGCGGCTCGATCCGCGACGATGCGGTGATCGAATGTGCCGACAAGTACGGTATGGTCGTGGCGTTCACGGGTATGAGACTGTTCCACCACTAAGAGAGATACGGAGATACAAGATACAAAGATACAAGATATGGGCGAAGAAGGGTGAAGAAAGCATGTCAACCGAAAGCATTATCAAGCAAAAGAGCTTGCTCTTTGCGCAACGGATCGTACAAATGTACCGATATTTGGTTAAGGAGCACCGTGAAACCGTTTTATCAAAACAGATCTTGCGCAGCGGAACCAGCATTGGAGCGAATGTTGCCGAAGCAATTTACGGTAGCAGCCGCAAGGATTTTGTTGCCAAATTGCAGATCGCACGCAAGGAGGCAGCCGAAACCGCCTATTGGTTGGAGCTGCTGTATAAGAGTTCCTTTTTGACAAAAGATCAATACTCCTCTATGCAAAATGATTGCAGGGAATTGATGGCCATGCTGTCATCAAGCATTAAAAACTGCGAAGAATAGATATCTTGTATCTCGTATCTCGTAACTTGTATCTTTCCACAATGTAAGGAGAAAATAAAATGAAAATTATGGTTGTCGGTGGTGGCGGCCGCGAGCACGCCATCATCAAAAAGCTGAAAGAAAATAAAACGGTTAAAAAAATTTACGCCCTGCCCGGCAACGGCGGCATCGCCGCCGATGCCGAGTGTGTCGCCATCGGCGCGAAGGATATCCCCGCGATCGTTACGTTCGCCAAGGCGAACGCCGTTGATTTCGCGGTGGTCGCGCCCGACGATCCGCTGGTGCTTGGCTGTGTGGACGCGCTCGAGGAGATCGGCATTCCTTGCTTCGGTCCGCGCGCAAACGCCGCCATCATCGAGGGCAGTAAGGTGTTCTCTAAGAGCCTGATGCACAAATACGGCATCCCCACCGCCGCGTCCGAGACCTTTGACGATCCCGATAAGGCGATCGCGTATCTTGCAAAGCAGGACTACCCCGCCGTCATCAAGGCGGACGGCCTTGCGCTTGGCAAGGGTGTTGTCATCGCGCAGAGCTTTGACGAGGCAAAGGCAGCCGTGAGGGAAATGATGTGCGATAAGGTCTTTGGCGAGAGCGGCAGCCGCATTCTTGTCGAGGAGTTCATGACAGGCCCCGAGGTCTCGGTGCTTGCGTTCATGGACGGCAAAACGGTGGTGCCGATGGTCTCGGCAATGGACCACAAGCGCGCAAAGGATCATGACGAAGGACTGAACACGGGCGGTATGGGCACCGTCGCGCCCAACCCCTACTACACCGACGCCGTGGCGAAGGAGTGTATGGAGAAGATCTTCGTGCCCACGATGAACGCGATGAACGCCGAGGGCAGACCCTTCAAGGGATGCTTGTTCTTCGGACTGATGATCACCCCCAAGGGCCCGCGCGTGATCGAGTACAACTGCCGCTTCGGCGATCCCGAAACGCAGGTGGTGCTGCCGCTCTTGGAAAGCGATCTGCTGACTATTATGCAGGCAGTCGCCGCCGAGCGACTTGCCGAGGTCGAGGTCAAGTTCTCAAGCGGTGCTGCGTGCTGCGTGGTGCTGGCATCCAACGGCTATCCCAAAAAGTACGACAGCGGCTTTGAAATGACGCTGCCCGAAACGGCTGAGGGCGAATATCTGTTCGTCGCGGGCGCGAAGAAGGACGGCGACAAGCTCCTTACCGCGGGCGGCCGCGTGATCGGCGCTGTGGCGACCGACAAGGATCTCCCCGCTGCCGTAGCGCACGCTTACCGTGTCGCCGAGAAGGTCGAATTTGAAAACAAGTATTGCAGAAAAGATATCGGCAAGCGCGCGCTTGCCGCACTGAAATAAGAGAGGACAACAAATGGTTTACAGAGTTTTTGTTGAGAAAAAGCCTGAGCTTGCGCACGAGGCGAACGGCCTTTGCAGTGAGCTGAAAAATCTGGTGGGCATCGAAGCGCTGGAAAAGGTGCGCGTGATCAACCGCTATGACGTGGAAAACATTGACGGGGCGCTGTTCCGGCAAGCGGTCCGCACCATCTTCTCCGAGCCGCAGCTCGACATCGTCACCGACGCGGTGGATGCCAAGGGCGGCACCGTGTTTGCCGTAGAGCCTCTGCCCGGTCAGTTCGATCAGCGCGCGGACTCCGCCGCGCAGTGCATCCAGCTCCAGAGCCAGGGCGACCGCCCCACGGTCCGTTCGGCAAAGGTCTACGTGCTGTCGGGAAAGCTGTCCGACAAGGACGTTGAGGCGGTCAAGAAGTACGTGATCAACGCGGTGGAGAGCCGCGAGGCGAGCCTCTCAAAGCCCGAAACGCTGGCGATCGAGTACGCCATCCCTTCGACCGTCGCGACGGTCGAGGGCTTCATCACCCTTGACGAAAAGGGACTTGCAGACCTGCTTGATACCCTTGGTCTTGCGATGGACCTTGACGACCTCAAGTTCCTGCAGAATTATTTCAAGAACGAGGAAGGGCGCGATCCCACCATCACCGAGATCCGCGTGGTCGATACCTACTGGTCCGACCACTGCCGCCATACCACCTTCTCCACGCACATTGACGACGTCAAGATAGGTGACCCCGCCGTGCAAAAGGCTTACGAGCGCTATCTTGCCGCACGTGTTGAGGTCTACGGCGAGGAAAAGGCGGCAAAGCGCCCCCAGACTCTGATGGATATTGCGACCATCGCGGTCAAGACCCTCAAAAAGCGCGGCGTTCTGCCCGAGCTTGACGAGAGCGAGGAGATCAACGCCTGCTCGATCCACGTGAACGCCAACGTCAACGGCGAGGATCAGGATTGGCTCTTGATGTTCAAGAACGAAACGCATAACCACCCCACCGAGATCGAGCCCTTCGGCGGTGCTGCCACCTGTATCGGCGGCTGTATCCGCGACCCGCTTTCGGGCCGTGCCTACGTGCATCAGGCGATGCGCGTGACGGGTGCGGGCGATCCGCGCAAGTCTCTGTCCGAGACGCTGGCGGGCAAGCTGCCCCAGCGCAAGCTCTGCCAGACCGCGGCTGCGGGCTATTCCTCTTACGGTAACCAGATCGGCCTTGCCACGGGACACGTGGCAGAGGTCTATCACGACGGCTACGTCGCAAAGCGCTTGGAGTGCGGTGCCGTTGTTGCGGCTGCTCCCGCTTATAACGTCCGCCGCGAGCGTCCTGCCCCCGGTGACGTGATCGTTCTGCTTGGCGGCAGAACCGGCCGCGACGGCATCGGCGGCGCGACGGGCTCGTCCAAGAGCCATAATATGAAGTCGCTCACGACGATGGCTTCCGAGGTGCAGAAGGGTAACGCACCCGAGGAGCGCAAGATCCAGCGACTGTTCCGCAACCCTGCGGTCACCAGACTCATCAAGCGCTGCAACGACTTTGGCGCGGGCGGCGTGTCGGTCGCCATCGGCGAGCTTGCCGACGGCCTTCGCATCGACCTTGACGCAGTTCGCAAGAAATATGACGGCTTGGACGGCACCGAGCTTGCCATCTCCGAATCTCAGGAGCGTATGGCCGTTGTCGTCGCCGCAGAGGATGCCGACAAGTTTATCGAATATGCCGAGAGCGAGAACCTTGAGGCGTATCGCGTGGCAGTTGTCACCGAGGAAGCGCGTATGGTGATGTCCTGGAAGGGGCAGACCATTGCCGACCTTTCCCGTGAGTTCCTGAACACCAACGGTGCCGACAAGCACACCGCGGTCGAGGTCACCGAAAAGGATCTGTCGGTCTTCTCCAAGGCGCTTTACAGCGACCTGCGCGAGATGGCGGCTGACCTCAAGACCGCGGGTCGCCGCGGACTTGTCGAGCGCTTTGACGGCTCGATCGGCGCGGGCTCTGTGCTGATGCCCTTCGGCGGCAAAACGCAGACCACCCCCGCACAGGCCATGGCGGCAGTGCTGCCCGTTCTGCCCGGCGAGGTCACCGATCAGGCAAGCGTGATGGCTTGGGGCCTTGATCCCGACCATATGAGCATCGATCCCTACACCGGCGCGCGCGCCGCTGTTTACACCTCGATGGCAAAGATCGTTGCCGCGGGTGCTGATTATAAGGACGCGTATCTGACCTTGCAGGAGTTCTTCGAGAAGCTGCGCACCGAGCCCACCCGTTGGGGCAAGCCCTTTGCGGCATTGCTCGGCGCAATGGACGCGCAGTTTGAGCTGAATGCCGCCGCGATCGGCGGTAAGGACTCGATGTCGGGTACCTTCCTGGATATGGACGTTCCCCCCACACTCATCTCCTTCGCCATCGCGCCCATCAAGGCAAGCGAGGTGCTGTCTCCCGAATTCAAGGAAGCGGGACATCCCGTTTACCTGTTTGCCCCCGACGAGGATACGGCTGATAGCCAAAAGGCAGCTTGGGAATACTTCCACGCGCTCTGCAAAGAGGGTAAGGTGAAGGCGGCTTGGGCTGTGGAAAACGGCATCGGCGAGGCTGTGATGAAGATGTCCTTTGGTAACAGGATCGGCTTCAAGTCCGCACAGTGCGACGATTGGCACAGCGCGGGTATGTACGGCTTCATCGTCGCCGAGCTTTGCGAGGAAGTGGAAAACACCTACGCCTTCAAGCTGGGTGAGACCACCGCAGAGGCGGTCATCGACCTCGCGGGCGACAAGGCGACCGTCGACGAGCTGCTTGCCATCAACGAGGGCACGCTTTCGGGCGTTTACCCCACCGATGCACCCGCAAAGAGTGCGCTTGAGACCTTTAGCTACACGGGCGGCTGCAACGCGGTTCCCGCTGTCAAGGTGGCACGCCCCAAGGTGCTGATCCCCGTATTCCCCGGCACCAACTGTGAGTACGATTCCGCCCGTGCCATGGAAAAGGCAGGGGCTGATGCCGATATCGTCGTCATCCGCAACCTCACCGCAGACGACGTGGCAAGAAGTGTGGAAACGGTATCGAAAAAGATCGCCGAGAGCCAGATGATCTTCATTCCCGGCGGCTTTTCGGGCGGCGACGAGCCCGACGGCTCCGCAAAGTTCATCACCGCCTTCTTCCGTAACCCCGAGATCAAGGCAGAGGTCACGAAGCTCCTGGAGAGCCGCGACGGCCTGATGCTTGGTATCTGCAACGGCTTCCAGGCGCTGATCAAGCTCGGTCTTGTACCCTACGGCAAGATCATCGACACCGACGCAAGCTGCCCCACGCTGACCTATAACATCATCGGTCGCCACCAGTCCAAGCTGGTCCGCACCCGTGTGTGCACCAACAAGTCTCCCTGGCTTGCGGGCACCGAGGTGGGTGAGATCTACACCGTGCCGATCTCCCACGGCGAGGGACGGTTCCTCGCGTCCGACGAGCTTGTGAGGGAGCTTGCCGCAAACGGCCAGATCGCAACGCAGTACGTCGATCTTGCGGGCAACCCCACCATGGACACCACCTTCAACCCCAACGGCTCTGTCTTTGCCATCGAGGGCATCACCTCTCCCGACGGCCGCGTGCTTGGTAAGATGGGTCACAGCGAGCGTATCGGCAAGAACCTTTACAAAAACGTCATTGGCGAATACGATATGCATTTGTTCGCCTCGGCTGTGAAATACTTTAAATAAAAAAGGAGAATCGTGATGGCTTTCTTGTCTGATATCGAGATCGCGCAAAGCGCGAAGATGCGCCCGATCACCGAGATCGCGAAGGTGGCAGGGATCGGAGAGGACTATCTGGAGCAATACGGTAAATATAAGGCAAAGGTCGATCCCGCTATTTTGCGGGATCAGACCAAAAAGGACGGCAAGCTGATCCTTGTCACTGCCATCACCCCCACCCCCGCGGGCGAGGGTAAGACCACCACCACCATCGGACTTGCCGACGGTATGAAGCGCATCGGCAAGAGCGTGTCGGTCGCGCTGCGCGAGCCCTCGCTCGGCCCCGTGTTCGGTATCAAGGGCGGCGCTGCGGGCGGCGGCTATGCGCAGGTCGTGCCCATGGAGGATATCAACCTGCACTTCACGGGTGATTTTCACGCCATCGGCGCGGCGAACAACCTGCTTGCCGCGATGCTGGATAACCACATCTATCAGGGCAACGCGCTGAACATCGATCCCCGCCGCATCACCTGGAAGCGCTGTGTCGATATGAACGACCGTCAGCTCCGCTTTGTGACCGACGGCCTTGGCGGCAGAGTCAACGGCGTGCCGCGTGAGGATGGCTTTGACATCACCGTGGCATCCGAGATCATGGCAGTATTCTGCCTGTCAAACGATATCGAGGATCTGAAAGCGCGTCTTTCGCGCATCGTGGTGGCTTACACCTACGACGAAAAGCCCGTGACCGCGGGCGATCTCAAGGCAGTCGGCGCGATGGCGGCGCTGCTGAAGGACGCGATCAAGCCCAATTTGGTGCAGACGTTGGAGGGAACGCCCGCGCTCGTGCATGGCGGACCCTTTGCCAACATCGCACACGGCTGTAACTCGGTCATGGCGACCAGGATCGCGATGAAGCTGTCCGATTACGCCATCACCGAGGCAGGCTTTGGCGCGGATCTCGGTGCTGAAAAGTTTCTGGACATCAAATGCCGCGCGGCAGGGCTCACGCCCTCCGCTGTGGTGATGGTCGCAACCGTCCGCGCGCTCAAGATGCACGGCGGCGTTGCCAAGACCAATCTCGGTGCTGAAAACCTTGAGGCGCTGGAAAAGGGACTTCCCAACTTGTTGCGCCACGTTTCCAACATCAAAAATGTGTACAAGCTCCCCTGCGTGGTGGCGGTCAACCGTTTCCCGACCGATACCGATGCCGAGATCGCGCTTGTCATTGAAAAGTGCAAGACGCTGGGTGTCAACGTCGTCCTTTCGACCGTCTGGGCAGAGGGCGGCAAGGGCGGTATGGCGCTTGCCGAGGAGGTCGTGAGACTCTGCGAGCAGGAAAACGATTTCACCCACGCTTACGAGCTGAACACCACGATCGAGGAGAAGATCGAAGCGATCGTTACGAAAATTTACGGCGGTAACGGTGTGAGTTTTACGGCAGAAGCCAAGAAGCAGCTTGCAACTCTCAAGCAGCTCGGCTTTGACAATTTGCCCGTTTGTATGGCGAAAACGCAGTATAGCTTTTCCGACGATCAGACAAAGCTTGGCGCGCCCGACGGCTTCACCGTCACGGTGCGTAACCTCAAGGTCAGCGCAGGCGCGGGCTTTGTGGTGGCACTCACGGGCAGCATTATGACGATGCCCGGACTCCCAAAGGCTCCCGCCGCCGAGCGCATCGACGTCGATGCCGACGGCAAGATCACGGGACTGTTTTAAGTGAATAAAAAAGACCTTCTCGAAATGTGTAATGTTCTTAGCGGAGAATTTGAAACAGGGGCATGGGCATAGCCCAAAGCATTTGTAAAACAAATGCGAAACTAGCAATAATGCAGAGAACGCTCTATAGCCTCCCTCCGGGAGGGAGGGGGACCACGAAGTGGTGGAAGGAGCCTGCGGAGCTTTCAGTACCACCTAACTTCATTGTCACGCACTCTCCCTCAGTCGCCTACGGCGCCAGCTCCCTCCCGGAGGGAGCCTTTCTCCGCCATTTCTTTTGCCTATATAAATAAAAGTTCCCACAAACCGTTTGATTGGTCTGTGGGAACTTTTTGTTGCTGCGTTTTCTCCGTTAAGAACAACAGAGAAAGTCGAGAAGGTCTTTTTGTATCAACCGCCGCGCCCACGTTTCGATCTCGGCGTGATCGTTTGAGGAGCGCTTTGGGAAGCTTGGGCTTCATTCGTTTTTGCCGCTTTCGCCAAGGCCTGCTATAAATTCCTTTGGCGAAACGCCAA
Source organism: Clostridia bacterium (assembly GCA_017625065.1). Lineage (GTDB taxonomy): Bacteria > Bacillota > Clostridia > Oscillospirales > CAG-272 > Firm-07. The sequence continues at coordinate 27,412 of JAGALS010000012.1, forward strand.
GCGCCTTTTTGAATATGCTTGAAAAATACAAGGGGTCGGTAAAGCCGGAAAGAAGCGACACGTTTTTGACCGAGCTGATGCCAAGCTCAAAAAGCGATACCGCATATTTCAGGCGGAACGAGCGCAGATACTCGCTGTAACCGATCCCCATTTTTTCTTTGAAGAAATGGGAAAGGTATTTGGGATTGTAGCCGATCTCCTTGGCGATCTGTGCGATCGAAAGCGTCGGGTCGCGAAAATGCTCTTCGGTCCATTCGCTGACCCTTTGTATGGCGTCGTTTTTTGCGGCAAAGGAGGCGGAAAGCCGTGAAAAGATATAAAGCAAGACGCCCTGTGCCGCGACGTCGATATTTTCTTGCTGTGTGCTCAGCAGCGTATCCCTGCAAAAGGGGATCAAAGCGTTGAAATTATCCCGCTTGCGCGTGTGGGGATAGATGCCGAAGCGATGGCAAAGACTGTCAGCGCGCGTGCCGCTGAAATCGACGTATAAATAGCGAACGTCCTCTCCCCTTGAAAGCGTGAAGGTCTCGCCCTTAAATCCAAAAAGAAGCGTACCCTTGACAAACGCGTGTGGGGTATTGTCGAATAAAAATTCCCCCTCTCCCTGATCGATCAGGATCATACGGTGCGAGAGGAGCGTCGTTTTGAGCGACATCACGTCCCTGTCGGTTTCCAGCACGAAGCAAGAGGCGGACAGGTCGTCAGTCATATCGGACGTGGAAAGCTTACATACGTTATTGCTTTTCATATAGACCTCACTGCTGTTTTGTGATATCAGTATAGCATATACGAAGAAGGAAATCAATGAAATCAAACTTTTTTATATGTTTTCATAGAAAATACGTATTGGCAAGAGTGAAATTTATGGTAAAATGATATTGGAAAGAAAGGTGGCGGGCTTGTATGTGGGTCTATTATGTATGGATCCTTCTGTCGGTCGTGATGTTCGGCGGAAACTTTGCGCTCAATGACGTATATCGCAAGCAGCGCGGCAGTGGGCTTAAGATCAGTATGGAGGCGGCTTGCATCGGTGCCTTGGCGGGATGCGCCGCGTTGCTGGTATCGGGCGGCTTCACCCTTGCGTGCACGCCCTTTACACTGCTTATGGCTACTTGCGCCGCGCTGGATGCCATCGCGTTTACCTTTTGCTCGTTTCGGGCGCTTGATTACGTCAATCTGTCGTTGTTTTCGCTTTTTGCGATGCTTGGCGGTATGGCGCTGCCCTTTTTGCAGGGAATACTGTTTTACGGCGAGGGCTTTACGATCGCAAAGGGTGTGAGCGTGCTTTTTATTTGCATCGCGCTGATCTGCACGGTCGAGCGAGGGAGCCGAAAAAAAGGAACGGTCTATTATATCGGCGTTTTTCTTTTGAACGGGACGGCGGGTGTGCTCTCAAAGCTCTTTACCGAAAGCGATCTGCCCAAAACGAGCGTGACGGAGTATAGCGTTTGGGTGGCCATCGTAAGCATCGTGCTGTCGGGCGGTGCGTGGATCGCGCTAGCCCTGCTTGAAAGGCATAGAGGGTGTGCAGAGGTCGTGACGGGGAAGGTTCGCTTGCGATCCTGTGGCGTCTGTGCGCTGAACGGTGTTGTCAACAAGCTTGCGAACCTTCTGCTTGTGTTCGCGCTCGTGCACGTGGATGCCTCTGTTCAATATCCGATGGTCACGGGCGGCACGATGATCGTTTCCACGGTCTTGAGCTGCTTTGGAAGCAGAAAGCCGAGCAAGCGAGAAATACTAAGCGTTGCGCTTGCGTTTGTCGGAATGCTGTCGTTGTTTATCATCCCCGTTTGACAGGGGAACGTAAAATAAAATATGATAAGGAGAAGGGTATGGAAAGGATAAGAATTGGCGTATTCGGTGCGGGTAGAGGCGCGTACGTGGCGAAAAACTTTATGCTGCTGAATGCGGAGATCGTGGCGATCTGCGACCATCACAAGGAGCGTCTGGAAAGCGCGATGAAGGGCTTTGACCAAAGCGTTGTCGCGTATGAGCATTTCGATGATTTTATTGAGCATCCGATGGATGCGGTGATATTAGCCAACAATTTTTATCAGCACGCCCCTTACGCGATCAAATGCTTTGAGCGTGGCATACACGTTTTTTGTGAGTGCATCAGCAACGGCACGATGAGAGAGGGTGTGGAGCTTGCGCGCGCGTTTGAAAAGAGCAAAAGCATTTATATGCTTGCCGAAAACTATCCCCAAATGATCTTCAACCGCGAGATGAAGCGTGTGGCGGATGGCGGAACGCTTGGAAAGATCCTGTATGCGGAAGGGGAATACAATCATCCCGTCAGCTATTGGGATACCGCCTTTACCAAGCAATTTCGCTTCTATCCCGAGCATTGGCGTCATTTTCTGCCCGCAACCTACTATATCACGCACTCGCTCGGCCCCGTGATGCATATCACGGGCGCGACGCCGAAAAGAGTGACGGCGTTTGCAACGTACGCGCCCTTGACCGAAGACGTTCCCAGCGCGTCGTATAACGCGGACCGTTCCGCCAATATCACCACACTCAACGACGATGGCTCTGTCTTCCGCGTGACCGCGTGCTCGCAGTATGGCGCACATCACAATTCCTACCGTGTTTGCGGTACGAAGGGGCAGATCGAAAACTTCCGCGGAATGGGCGGTCAGGTGATGCTGCGCTATAACAAATGGGATACGCCCGAGGGGGAAAGCAGAGAAAAGCTCTATCAGCCGCAGTGGAACGATAAGGATGAGGAGTTGATCCTGAAATCGGGACACGGTGGGGCAGATTTCATTACCGCGCGTATCTTTATGGATTGCGTGAAGGCAGGAAAGCAGCCGCCCCATCCGTTCGATCTCCATTCGGCGATCGCTATGTCCTCGGTGGCGCTTTTGGGACACAGATCGGTGCTTGAGAACGGAAAGCCGTATGATATTCCCGATTTTCGGAAGGAAGAGGATCGGAGGTTGTATGAAAACGATGACCTGACACCGTTTTGGGGCGACGACGGCAGTGCGCCGACCTTGCCCTGCTGCTCTCATCCCAACTACAAGCCCACAGAGAAGCAAATGGAGCTTTATTTGAAGGAATTGGAGAAATAAAGAAAGAAAAATCCCTCGCTTGGCGAGGGATTTTTCCGTATAAGAAGCCGCGCTTACAGCGCGCAGATCAGCTTTTCGATCGCGGCGTAATCGTTTGAAGAGCGCTTCAGCGCCGCGTCCGCCTCGGCGCACAGCTCCACCGCGCGCGCGAGTCGCGCCGGCTCGGTGCGCGAAACGGCTCTTGCGTAAAGCCCTGCCTTGTATTCGTGCATACCGCCGAGGAGCTTCGCGATCTCCTTCAGATTTTTGCCCGCATCCAGATATATCCGCACCGCCTGCATATCGCAAAGCGTGCGCGACAGCTCGCCCATAATGATCACAGGCTCGGTCCGCTCAAATTTGAGTACCGAAAGCGCATCCAGCGCCTTCGCGGTGCGCCCCTCAAGGATCGCGTTGGAAAGGGCAAAGGTGTCCATTTCCATCGTGGGCACGGCAACCAGACGAATGTCGTCGGCGTTGGCTGCGTTGAGCCCTTTTGAGAGAACGTAGTAGCAAATTTTTTCAATTTCGTTTGCAAGCAGGTACATGCTCTTGCCCGCGTAGGCGACCAAAAAGGCGCAATCGGCAGGGGAAACGGTCACACCGAGGTGGGCAAAATGCTTGCCCGCCCACGCGGCAAGTCTGCCGTCGGTCGAGGCAGGAAATTGCACGGGCGTTGCCACCTCGCCAAGCTTTTTGAGTACCGTTGGGATGCGTTTGGGTAGTCCGCGCTCGTCAATCAGCCCCGCCGCCACGTGCAACAGCACCGTGTTGTAATCGTATTCGGGCAGCAGCGCCAGCGCTTCGACAAGCGCGTCAAGCTCCGCCGCCTTCATCGAGGCGGGGTCAAGTCCTCGCACCACGATCAAGCGCTCGTCCGCCATCATCGGGGGCGGCGTCATCGCGTCCAGGAGCTTGTCCGCGCTGAAGTCCAGCGCATCCAGCGTGATGTCGTTGAACACCGCGAACGCCTCGTCGGGGCAGATCGCCTCGCGCGTTTTTTTCACGGTGTGCGATTTGAGGTAATCCTCGTCGCCGAACAAGACGAAGGCACGTCCTGCGGTCTTGCCGATCAGCTTGCGATAATCGGCTTCGGTTATGATCTGATTCACGGCGTGTCCCCCCCTTTTTTTTCGGCGTTTTCTTTATTATACCCCCGAACGGGTGCGTTTGTCAAGAGAGGGGGAGCTTCAAAACGGCGTGGATCACGCCGTTTTGTTGCTTTGTAAATTGTCGGATCGGACAGTCGAGGACCAAACTCGCCATCGGCGAGTTAGCTCAATTTTATCTTGACGGCTTAACACCGTCAATTTGCTGCGCAAATACCGCCAAACTTGGACGGACAGTCGAGACTTGCGAAGCAAGTGGTTCGCCATGTCCCTGCGGGTTGTCACTTTTTTTATCAGTTTGCCGAAAAAGGCGCCGCGCGGCACTGAAAATTTCTGCTACTTTTTGCGCGGATTTCTATTGCATTTTGGCGAAAAATGTGGTATGATAAATTGCATAAAAGTTTTAATTTTTTGTGTGGGAGGAAGTTTATCATGGATACCAACAAACGCCCCGAAACAATGCAACGTATTACCACCTTTGAGCTTGCAAATGCCTTCATCGAAGAGCAGGTCAAGGCCGTGCGCGAGCAGGTGGGTGACAAAAAGGTCCTGCTGGCCCTGTCGGGCGGCGTGGATTCCTCTGTGGTTGCCGCGCTTCTCATCAAAGCGATCGGCAAGCAGCTCTACTGCGTGCACGTCAATCACGGTCTGATGAGAAAGGGCGAGAGCGAGGCTGTCGTTGATATTTTCGGCAAAACGCTTGACGCGAACCTCATTTATATTGACGCGACCGACCGTTTCCTTGACCTGCTCGCAGGTGTTGCCGAGCCCGAAAGAAAGAGAAAGATCATCGGCAAGGAATTTATTGAGGTCTTTGCGGATGAGGCAAGAAAGCTGGAGGACGTGACCTTCCTTGCGCAGGGCACGATCTACCCCGACATTCTGGAAAGCGTGAAGCAGGCAGAGGGCAAAAAGGCGGTCAAATCCCACCACAACGTGGGGGGACTTCCCGAGGATCTGAAATTCGAGCTGGTCGAGCCTGTAAAGCTGCTCTTCAAGGACGAGGTGCGCGTTGTGGGCGAGGCGCTTGGACTGCCGCACGCGATGGTCTACCGTCAGCCGTTCCCCGGCCCCGGTCTTGGCGTGCGCTGCCTTGGCGCGATCACGCGCGACCGTCTGCACGCGCTGCGTGAGGCGGACGCCATCCTGCGCGATGAGTTTGATAAGAACGGCCTTGCCGAGAAGGTCTGGCAGTATTTTGTGATCATTCCCGACATGAAGAGCGTTGGCGTGAAGGACGACAGCCGTTACGAGGGCTGGCCCGCGATCATCCGCGCCGTAAACACCAAGGACGCCATGACCGCCACCGTTGAGGAGATCCCCTATGCGGTGCTGCACAAGATCGTTGCCCGCATCACCAATGAGGTCGAGGGCATCAATCGCGTGCTGTACGATCTCACGCCCAAGCCCACGGGAACCATTGAGTGGGAATGATACCAACCGGCTAGGCAAGAGTGAATAATCCGAACCCGCCCTAAAGCCATGCTTTTTCGCGGTTTTTGTGCTTGTCCTTCTTGCAAAGTCCACACTTGGCGGCGAACGCCAAGCAGCAAAAAACATCAAAAAATCAAGGCTTGAGGGTCTTCCGAGTTTTGAGAGAGCAAATATTTGTAGATGCAAGGTGAAATTTTCGAGATAATATGTGGATATTATAAGAAAATTTCCCGACGCAGATGCACATATTTGCCTCTCAAAACCGCGTTCGGATTATTCACTCTTGCCTAACAATTGCACGAAAGCCCTTGCAAACAAAAAACCTCGGGCATTTATACAATCTTGGAAATTGTCGCCTCGGCACGCAGAATGGATTTGAAAAAGAATGGCTGTGAGTGGATGTGAAGTACACGTTTGGATGAGCGCAGGGGAGGCGAAAGTGGCATGGGAGACAATATGTCGATAGAAATACAGGGGATGCGGGGCAGATATTTTTGCTTTTGCATCGTTGTAAGAGTAAATCAGATCGAGGTTGCGCCCGGTATCAATGTGGGCCATGACGAACGGCATGAGAACACCGTTGAAAATCTTGTGAAATACAGACAGGCAATCTGCGATGCGATCCCAAACGCAAGGATCACGATCGCGTTCAGTCATGAAGCGCTGTCGGATAAAAGCCCCAATTTTGTCGCACTGCGCGAGAAAGCAAAGGAATATCATTTCACATACGGTGACGATATAACCTATATGCTAGGGGCGTATTTTTCCGGAGCGTACAGTCCAAGAAAGGCGATCAATTCTCACGTAGACAACGCCATCAATCTCCTGAAATCTTTTATGGGCAAGGATTATCTTCCTCTTTCCATTGTCGGAGGATTTGTGCCCGCTGATGTAATGGAACACATTGCAAGCATAGGCATACACGTGGTTCAGGGTGTGATATTCAGCCAATATGCAGTTGATAATCAGGACGGCGACGGATCTATGTGCTATCCGTATTATCCCTCAAAGGAGCATTTTTGCAAACCCGCGCAAAGTAAAGCGGATTTTATCGACACGGTTGTTCTTGACGGTTGGACCGTCGATTTTGTGAACGCCACGTATGACGGAGTGAAAAAAGTCAACGGAGAAGCTTGCAATAGCCGTATGGGTTGTGGCCCAATTGAAACCGTTCGCCTGTTTGGTCAAGAGGTTGGCATAGATATAATGGTCAAATCCGCAGCACAAATGCTCGAAGAAAGCTATGCGCTGAACGGCAATTTTGGATATGCTGCCTCGATCTGGGAGCTTTGCCTGATAGAGGAAAACGGTTATCACCGAATGGGAATGGACGGAAATACGGTCACAAGCTTCTTCAAAAAAATGAAGCAAACGTTTCCCGACGTAAAGATCGTTCCTTTTGGCGAGTTTGGAAACGAGTTCCGAAAAGTACATAAGGACAATGAAAACATCAATTACGTTTTCAAGCACAGGGGTATTGGTATTGGAGGGAGTCTGAGCGAAATTCAGATTTCGTGGTATATGAATTCACTGTTCAGGCTTGCAATCAAAACGGATTTAAAGACCGGTGAACAGAGAGTGATCGATTTTACCGATTATACTAAGCCTGCCTTCGAGCCCCCCGATTCTAATTATCGGGAGGGCGTGGTTTTCAGAAACTGGAGCTTGTTAGGCGACATCAATCAAAAAGGTCTGAGAGAACAAGATAAGCCGATCCCGTTGGAAGAGTTAAATGCTCACCAAAAGGAATTGATATACCTTGCCGAGAAAAAATTCAATTTGAAAATTCTGTAAGCCTGTACAATCACAGCAAACAGAAAAGCATATCTTTCAGCGATATTCTCAACAGTATCCTTATTGGGTGACTGTATACTAATAACGATTTTTTCTCCGCCGAATTTTCAGAAAATTGATGTCAAGCTTTGATACCAAAACAGCACCAAACGGGCTGAGAACACAGAGAATACAGAGAAAAACGAA
>JAGALS010000003.1 GCA_017625065.1 Clostridia bacterium
CCCTACCATGGCAAGGGTGTCAAGTACTCCGACGAGCACATTCGCCGCAAGGCCGGTAAAGCCGGTAAATAATGAAAGGAGTGGATTGATATGGTTACGAGAAAAGACAGCAATTTGGCTCGCCTTAAGAGACATAAGAGAGTCAGAGCTAAGATCTCCGGCACCGCAGAGTGCCCCCGTCTGGCTGTATATCGCTCCAATGCGAACATCAGCGCTCAGATCATCGACGACGTCGCTGGCGTCACGCTGGTTTCCGCTTCCACCCTTGAAAAGGCGTTTGAAGGAATCGGCAGCAACAAGGCAGCCGCTCGCATCGTTGGCAAGACTATCGCTGAGCGCGCAGCCGCAAAAGGTATCACCGAGGTCGTATTCGACCGTGGCGGCTATCTTTACCACGGACGTGTATCGGAACTGGCTGAAGGCGCTCGCGAGGGCGGCCTGAAGTTCTGAGTCCGGTTTGTACACTGTTCAACTGACGTTGAGCAAATTTTAGGAGGAATAACATGGCTTACAACAGAAATCCTGCTGAGCAGGAATTTAAAGAGCAGCTTATCGCGCTCAACCGTGTTTCCAAAACCGTTAAAGGTGGTCGTATCGCTCGTTTCGCCGCCATCATGGCAGTGGGCGACGGTAAGGGTCGCGTCGGTGTAGGACTCGGTAAGGCAGCTGAGGTACCGGAAGCAATCCGCAAGGGTATCGAGGATGCAAAGAAGAATATGATCACGGTTTCCCTGAAGGGAACCACCATTCCTCACGAGGTTATCGGTGAGTTCGGCGCAGGCAAGGTGCTTCTCAAGCCCGCTGCCCCCGGTACCGGTATCATCGCGGGCGGCGGTGTCCGTTTCATTCTGGATCTTGCCGGCATCAAGAACGTGCGCGCTAAGTGCCTGCGTTCCAACAATCCCGCAAACGTGGTTAAGGCTACGATCGAGGGTCTGAAGTCCCTGCGCTCTGCAGAGGATGTTGCTAAGATCCGCGACATCGACGTAGCACAGATCAAGGGTTAAGGGAGGGTTTACCATGAAAAAAGTAACTCTCATCAAGAGCACCATCGGTGCAAAGCCCGCACAGAAGGCGACAGCAAAGTCCCTTGGGCTTGTCAAAATCGGCGATTTCATCATTCATGAGGATAACGCCGTTCTTGCCGGCAAGGTGAAGGTCATCTCCCACCTTGTCAAGGTAGAAAACGCGTAAAGGAGGTAGAAATGATGAAACTCCATGAACTTTCTCCCGCAGAAGGCTCCGCAAGAGCTTCCTTCCGCAAGGGTCGTGGTCCCGGCTCCGGCAACGGTAAGACCGCCGGCAAGGGTCACAAGGGTCAGAACGCTCGTTCCGGCGGCGGTGTCCGTCCCGGCTTCGAGGGTGGTCAGTTGCCTCTTTACCGCAAGCTCCCCAAGCGCGGCTTCAACAACAGCAAGTTTGCTAAGGTTTACGCGATCGTAAACGTTGATGCTCTGAATGTGTTTGAGGACGGCGCAGTGGTCGATCTGGAAGCACTGATGGCTAAGAAGATCGTCCGCCGTGCAAACGACGGTCTCAAGATCCTTGGCAACGGTGAGATCACCAAGAAATTAACCGTAAAAGCAACCGTCTTTTCGGCAACTGCTAAAGAAAAGATTGAAGCAGCAGGTGGAAAGATCGAGGTGGCATAAGGATGTTTAAGACGTTAAAGAACGCGTGGAAGACTCCTGAGCTTCAGAAAAAGCTTCTCGTTACACTATTTATCGTCCTCCTTTATCGCCTTGGTGCTTGTATTATCGTTCCTTACGTGAGCGGTGACATCGCGAATTCCTTCCAATCTGTATACGGCTCCTCGGTGCTTGGACTTATGAGCATCCTGTCGGGCGGTGCTATGCAGTACGCAACACTGTTTGCGCTCTCGGTCAGCCCGTATATCACAGCTTCGATCGTGATGCAGCTTTTGACCGTTGCCATTCCTCCTCTGGAGAGATTGGCAAAGGACGGAGCAAACGGTCAGAAAAAGATCAACGCGATCACACGTTACGTGACCGTTGCGCTTGCTCTGATCACCAGCTTTGGTTACAGCATGCTGCTGAAAAACCAGGGTTGGCTTGAAAGAAGCGACTGGTTCGCTATGATCGTGATCAATGCAGCCTTCTGCGCCGGCGCTTCGCTGGTGATGTGGCTGGCTGAGATGATCAACGACAAGGGAATCGGTAACGGTATCTCGATCATTCTGTTCGCTAATATCGTTTCTCAGCTTCCCAGTCTTGCACAGAGCTTGTTCACCGGTCTGTTCGGTGCGACCAGCAGCGTACACTGGGCACTGGGTATCGTCATTGCGATCGCGGTCATCGCTGTTGCAGTGGCAGCTGTTGGCTTTATCGTTTGGGTAACGAACTCCGAGCGTCGCATCCCGATCCAATACGCAAAGCGTGTTGTCGGTCGTAAGATGTACGGCGGTCAGTCCACCAACCTTCCGATCAAGCTCAATATGTCCGGCGTTATGCCGATCATCTTCGCAAGCTCTATCGTTTCGATCCCCGCAACGATTACTGCGTTTATGACCAAGGAAAACGGCTTTGTCAAGTTTGTAAACAGCTTCCTGAGCCCCACCTCCTGGTTGTACCTGGTTCTGTTCCTGGTATTGACTGTTGCGTTCTCCTACTTCTACATTATGATCTCTTTCAACCCTGTGGAAGTTGCGAACAACATCAATAGCAACGGCGGCTCGATCCCCGGACACCGTCCCGGCCGTCCCACCGTGCAGTATATCAACCGCATCCTGAAGCGTATCACGCTGATCGGCGCGTTCTTCCTGTGCATCGTCGCAGGTCTGCCGATGCTGGTTATGGTCATTATGACTGCGGTACAGTCTGCTGTGCCCACCTTCAACATCAACTTCCTCGCTCCTCTGACCTTCAGTGGTTCGTCGCTGTTGATCGTTGTCGGTGTCGTTCTTGAGACTGTCCGTGATATCGAAGCGCAGCTCAGCTTGCGTGCAAGCAAGGGCTTCTTGAACTGATCGTCCCACCAACGGAGGAACGTATGAATCTGATTTTGATGGGCGCTCCGGGCGCGGGCAAGGGAACACAGGCCGAGAAGATCTCGGCAAAGTGGAACATTCCCGCAATCTCTACCGGCGACATTTTACGTGCCGCGATCAAGGAGGGCACTGAGCTGGGTCAAACCGCAAAGACCTTCATTGATGACGGCAAGCTGGTTCCCGATGAGATCGTCATCGGGATCATCAAGGAATATCTGATGTCGGATGTATGCCGTAACGGCTTCATCCTCGATGGCTTCCCCCGTTCGATCCCTCAGGCAGAGGCGCTGGACGGAATGGGAGTGAAGATCGATGCTGTCCTCTCGATCGAGGTGGCAGACAGTAAGATCGTAGAGCGTATGAGTGGACGCAGGGTCTGCACCTGCGGTGCTTCCTATCACACGGTCTACAAGCCCTCTCAAAAACCGAACATTTGCGACAAATGCGGCGCAGAGCTTTACATTCGTAAGGATGACGCGCCCGAAACGGTGCTGAACCGCCTGAAAACCTACCACACGCAGACCGAGCCCTTGAAGGATTATTACGCCAAGAAGGGGTTGCTCGTCACGGTGGAGGGACAAGAGGAAGTGGCTGATACCACGGCTCTTGTTTACAAGGCGCTCGGCAATCTGTAAGTTGTTATGATACAGATCAAAAACTCGCTGCAAATTGCAGCTATGCGTGAGGCGGGGCGCATCACGGGGGAGGCATTGCTTGTTGCCCGTGAACGCATCCGCCCCGGTATAAGCACCAAGGATCTGGACGATGCCATTCGGCATCACATCGAAAAGCAAGGCGCAAAGCCCTCGTTTCTCGGGCTTTACGGCTTCCCGGGGTCTGCTTGCATCAGCATCAATGACGAGGTCATTCACGGCATCCCCTCTAAGGATCGCATCCTGCAGGAGGGTGACATCGTGAAGATCGACGTGGGCGCCTTTTATAAGGGCTACCACGGCGACAGCGCCCGCACCTTCCCCGTCGGGAAGATCAGTGATGAGGCAGCTCGCTTGATCGCGGTGACAAAGCAGAGCTTTTACGAAGGGATCGGTGCGATCAAGATCGGTAATCGGATCGGTGACATCGGTCACGCGATCGACACCTATGTGCGCGGCTTTGGCTTCAGTACGGTCCGCAAGTTTGTGGGTCACGGTATTGGACGCGACGTGCATGAGTCACCCGACGTTCCGAATTTCGGAACACCCGGGCGCGGACCTCGCCTTTGCGCAGGTCTGGTGATCGCGGTGGAGCCTATGATCAATCAAGGCACGTATGACGTGCAGATGCTTCCCGACGGCTGGACGGTGAAGACCGCCGACAGACGGCTCTCGGCACACTACGAAAACACCGTGGCGCTGACCGAGGAGGGAGTCATCAACTTGACCGAGGTTGAAATCGGTGAATAACAAACAGTATCGCAAGTAAAGGAAAGAGAGGATTTCTTGTGCCAAAGGATGATGTGATCGAATTTGAGGGTACGGTGCTTGAGGCATTGCCCAACGCGACCTTCAAGGTAAAGCTTCCCAACGGTCACCTTGTGACCGCCCACATTTCGGGTAAGCTTCGTATGAATTATATCCGCATTTTGCCGGGTGACCGCGTCACCATTGAGGTTTCGGTCTACGACCTGACCAAGGGACGCATTACTTGGCGTGCGAAATGACCCATTTTGGGTTTGAACAATTTTGATGAAAGGAATGGTAGGACAAATGAAAGTAAAACCTTCCGTTAAAAAGATCTGCGACAAGTGCAAGATTATCAAGAGAAAAGGCCAGGTCATGGTCAACTGTGAG
>JAGALS010000013.1 GCA_017625065.1 Clostridia bacterium
CCGCAGGTGACTGCCGGGAAAGTGCAACAGAAATAAACCGCCCGCAAGGGTAAGGATGGAAAGGCGAGGTAAGAGCTCACCCGTTCCTATGGTAACATAGGTCCGCTGTAAACCCTATCCGAAGCAACACCGTATAAGGGATGCCTGCCCGGCATATATCCCTTGGGTGGCACGGGAGCGATCCCGAAGCGCCGTGGCGACACGGCGCGCAGATAGATGACCGTTCACGACAGAACCCGGCTTATCGATGGAGTTATACAAAAAGACCGAGAGTTGCCTCTCGGTCTTTTTGTTTTTTAATATTCTCCGTCGTCAAGCTCGCCTTCGTCGCCCGACATCATACGGGCGGCATATTCCTGGTGGGTGATCAGCACCTTACGTGCCTTGTTCCCTTCGGGCGCGCTGACGTAGCCAAGCGCTTCCATACGGTCAATGATCTTGGCGGCACGTCCGTAGCCGACGCCAAGGCGGCGCTGCAAAAGCGACGTGGCGACCTTCTGTGTCTCGATGGCAAGCTCGACTGCCTCGTGGAACTTGGGGTCCTCTCCGCCGGCATCGTCATCGTCGATATCGTCAAAGTCGTCACCCTTCTTGCCGGTATTGGCGGCACGCGCCATCTCAGCCTCGATCTGATCCATAAACGCCTGATTATATTGCACGGGATCGTTGCGGTCGCGGATATAGGAGATCACGCGCTCGACCTCGCCGTCGCTGACGAACGCGCCCTGCACACGCGAGGGCTTGGGACAGCCGACGGGCATATACAGCATATCGCCCTTACCCGTCAGCGACTCTGCACCGTTCATATCCAGAATGGTACGAGAGTCGACCTGCTGCATCACCGTGAAGGCGATACGGGAAGGAATGTTGTTCTTCAGCTTACCCGTGATGACGTCAACAGAGGGGCGCTGTGTACCGATGATCAGATGCATACCCGCGGCACGCGCCTTTTGCGCGAGACGGCAGGTGAAGTTTTCGGGGTCATTGTTGGGGCAGCTCATCTTGAGATCCGCAAACTCGTCAATCACGATGACCATACGGGGCAGATGCTCGCGCTCGGGGTCGTTCTTCACCGCCTCGTTGTAGCTGTCGATGTCACGAACGCCCACGTCCTTGATCAGCGAATAGCGGCGCTCCATTTCCTGCACGGCGCAGGCAAGAACCCCAACGGCGCGTGCGCTTTCGGTCACGATCGGCGCATACAGATGTGGCACGTGCGCATAAGCGGCAAACTCGATCTGCTTGGGGTCGATCAGGATCAGGCGCAGATCGCGGGGCGAGGTCTTATACATCAGACCGATCAGAATGGTATTGATACACACCGATTTACCCGAGCCCGTCGTACCTGCCACCAGAAGGTGGGGCATCGCGGCAAGGTTACACATCTGAATATCGCCGCCAACACCAAGTCCAAGCGGCACCTCCAAGGGCTTTTTGGAATTGCGGAAGGTCTCGGATTCCAGAAGGGTGCGCATATAAACGGTCTCGCGCGTCGCGTTGGGGACCTCGATACCGATCGCGGGCTTGCCGGGGATGGGTGCCTCGATACGTACGGGCGCCGCGAGATTGAGCGAAATATCGTCAATACGGTTGATGACCGAGCGCACGCTGACGCCCGCCTCGGGGCGCAGCTCGTAACGGGTGATGGTCGGGCCGCGAGAGCAATCGACCTGCTCCTTCACGCGCACGTTGAAGCTGGAAAGCGTGTTGCGCAGGATCTGGATCTTTTCCTGGATCTCCTCGCTGTGGTCGGTCTCCTTGACCGATCTGTCCTCGTTGAGCAGATCCATATGAGGATAACGGTATTCACGGGGCGCGGGGGGCGGCGTGGGCGCTGCGGGCCTTTGGTCGTCCCGAACAGGCTCGACACGGGCGGTAACGCGCGGTGCTGCCTGCACCTGAGGGGAAACCGAAGCCGTAGGACGGGGCATCGCGGTGGCGACCGCTTGCCGCACGGGGGCAGGCTCCTTTGCCGGCTCCTCATCAAGACCCAGAAGGGCACGCATACGAGCCTCAACATCCTCTGTTTCCTTGGGCTGCTCTGCTTCGATCTCTATTTCATTTTCATCGTCAGCAAGCGCAAAGGTCGGCTTCTCTGTCTCAGCAAAACCGTAAGCTTGCGTGGGTTCTTCGGTTGTAAAGACTTCCTCGACGTGCGGCTCCTCGGTGATCCGCTCGCGCTCGAAGACCACAGGCTCATCAAAGCGCTCGGTCTCGGGCTCCTCAACGGTCAGGGGCTTCTCTATGACCTCGGGCTCCTCTATGATATCGGGTTCTTCCTCGACAAAACCGATGCGCGCGGATGTGTCGCTTTGATGCGCCGCAAATGCTGTCGCGGGGGCTTGATATCCCCTCTCCTCGGTACGGCTTGCCCCCAAGGTCTCCTCGCGCTTTTCAGTGGCGGCGGTCACGTTTTCGATCGAGCCAAGCGGACCGATCGTCGTTTTTCCGTGCAGGGGATGCTGTTCCCTCTCGTGCGAGGCATAGGCGCCCGCGGTCGTGCTTGCCGCAGCCTCGGTGTTACCGTGCTTCGGCTCGGGACGGACGGGAAGCGCGAAGGGCGCGTAATACGACCCCTGCAAAGGCTTTTCCTCCGTCTTTTCCTCGGGCATTTCTTCCGCCTTCGGCTCGGTCTTTGCCTGCGGTATCGGCTCCTCCTCTTCCAATTGCGCCATTTCCTTCAGAATATCCTCGATCCTGTGATCGGCGCTATGCGTTGCTTTTGCAGGAGCTTCGGGGATCACGCTCTCGGCGGTGATCACCTCGTCGAGCTCATCATCATCCGGAATGTCCACAAGCTCGACCGTGTCCTGCTCCGTCTTTTTCTCAGGCTGTGCAGGCGCTGCCGCAGGGCGCGGCATCGGCTCGTCCTCCTCGTCGCGGAAGGTGTAATGCGGGCGCTCCTGCTCGCTCTTTTGGGCATCGCTTGAGGCGTTGAGCTTCTCCTTTTGCGGCTGCGCTACGGCAGACTTGCGCGGATTTGCGCGCAAGCTGCGGTTCTCTTTTCCGTCATATTTGGCAGCATCGCGGCGTGCGCGGCGCTCCGAGATCTGCTTGCATTTGAGCGAGATCCGCTGCCACAAACCGCTTGGCGTAAGGCCGACCAAATAAATACCGATGATCAAAAGCAACGGGATCGCCAGCAAAACGGTGCCGGGCAGATACAAAATATAGCCCATATACTCACCAACAAAGCCGCCGAACACGCCGCCGCTGGTACGCAGCCCACCGGTCGTATAAAGCAGGGCGGTATCAAGATCGCCGCGATTGGCATCCAGAAAAACGTGAATGATGCCCGCAAGCAGTACGACAAACGAGGTGGAAAGCAACAGCTTGGGTGCCAAAATGCCCTCGCGGACAAAGCGCTTCCAGCGCAGGGCGATCACCACCAGAAACAGCGGCAAAATATACGCGGCAGAGCCAAAAAGTCCGCACAAAAAGTCGGCAAACCAATTTCCAAAAGCACCCGTTGAGCCACTAAGCCCGATCAGATCGCGCAAAACGAAGCTGACACCGGCAAACAGCGCCACCCAGAACATCGCATAAGGAACGACCTGATGCACAAAGCGCTCGGTATCTCCGCCCGGTCTTCTTCTGCGGCTGCCGCCCGCCGATCTGCGGGGTGTGGGTCTTTCGCCACGGCGCGCATCCTCTCTGCGCTGTCCGTCGCGACGCTCATCACGGCGGCGGTCATCGTCATAGCGGCGCTCATCACGGCGGCGGTCATCGTCATAGCGGCGCTCGTCCCGATAACGGTCACCCTCATAATGACGGTCGTTTTCACGGCGGCGGTCATCTCTGTAACGGTCGCCTTCGTAATGGCGGTCGTTTTCGTAACGGCGGTCGTTTTCATAACGGCGGTCGTTTTCATAACGGCGGTCGTTTTCATAACGACGGTCGTTTTCATAACGACGTTCCTCGTCACGGTGATCCCCACGCGACCGATCACGGGCATCGCTGTTATGCTCCGCGCTCTGCCCCTCCCGATAGCGCTCGTCCGCATCGTCAAAGATGCGGATGCGCTCTCGACGGTCGCGCTCAGCGGACTCCTTTCGCGTGCCGGTGCTGCTGCGCCGCGACACGCGATCGTATCGATTTTTATCTTCCCGCATTTTTCCATCCTTTCCAAAAATCCATTCTCCGAAAAGGGCAATTGCCCCTCGTCAAATGTACATACTATATGTAATAAAAATATGAAATGTATATTGTACCAATATATAGTATAACACCATATTTAAAGACTTACAAGAACTAATTTTAACATTTTGAAGGACTTGATATTGTGGAGGGGCTTATGAAAGTGCATTTTTTGCAAATTTTGCCGCTTTTTGTCATCGGGCTGGGTGCGGGATTTCTGAACGGCTTGCTCGGTGCCGGGGGCGGCATTCTGATCGTGTTCGGACTTCGCCAATTACTGAAAGGACGACTCAAGGATCCGCGCGCGATCTATCCCACTGCCATCGCCGTGATGCTTCCCCTTTCCCTGCTGTCGGTTTGGCAATATGCACGCGCGGGCAGTCTGGAGCTCACACACCTCGGCTGGCTGATCCTGCCCGCCATCGCCGGAGGTGCCGTCGGTGCGCTGCTGCTGCATCGCCTTTCTGTAAAAGCGCTGTCCCGCATTTTTGCCGCCGTGGTGCTGGTGTCGGGGCTTGTGCTGGTGCTGTGATATGTGGTGGACGGCGATCATCGCCTTTTTTGTGGCGATCCTATCGGGGCTTGGCGTTGGCAGCGCGGGACTGCTTGTGGTCTTTCTCACGACAGTGGAACAGCTTCCCCAGCTCACGGCGCAGGGGCTGAACCTGCTCTTTTTTCTCTTTTCGTCGGGCGCTTCGCTTGTCGTGCATATGCTCCGCATCCCGATACTGCTTGGATGCGTTCTGCTATTGCTCCCCGGCGGCATTCTGGGCACCTTTCTCGGCACCGCCGCGGCGCATATTCTGCCGCAAGCGCTGCTGCGGCGGCTGTTTGGCATTCTGCTGATCCTGTCGGGCGGGCTGGGGCTGTTCAAGAAAAGCCGTAAAAATGAAGGCTCTCCCCGGGGGAGCTCCCGCGATAGCGGGTAAAGAGGGCTTACCCTTACCGCTTTTCCCCTCTCCGTCAGGCTCCGCCTGCCACCTCTCCCTAAGGGAGAGACTTTTTACTCAAAAACCATTATCCCCCATTTTCGGCAATCAAGACATTTTTACGTATATAATGTAATTTGAACTTTTTTTCAAAAACCCCTTTACTTTTCTGAACGGTTGTGCTATAATAGGCGATGCATGACGCTTTCTCGGTCGCAGGATACAGCCGCCTACGGTGGCATTCACCAGCCTGCCGCTGGGGTTGCGCATAGTAAACAGAAAGGTGAAAAAGACCATGTTGAAAGAAGAAAAGCAAGCTATCATTGCGCAGTATGCCACCCACGAGGGTGACACCGGCTCCCCTGAGGTTCAGATCGCGATCCTGACGCATCGCATCAACTCGCTGACCGAGCACCTCAAGAGCAACCACAAGGACCACCACAGCCGCCGCGGCATGCTGAAGATGGTCGGTCACAGAAGAAACCTTCTGGGCTACCTGCAGAAGATCGATATCGAGCGTTACCGCGCGATCATCGAGAAGCTGAACCTGCGTAAGTAAGCATTATGGGAGCAAGGAGCGGAGCATCTCTTCGCTCCTCGCTCCCATCGCTTTTACCCCAAAACCACTTCAATCTCACAATTCCCCTGCAACGGTTAGCAGTTAAATATGCGCCCGACCAAGGTGGGACGCGTACTTAATTGTTATCCTTTTGCAGGTGAAAATAAAAATAATGGAGGGACTATCATGTCCGAAAATGCTATCAGCACCCCTATGGAGTTCAAGAACTACAAGGTGTTCCGCTACACCTATGCAGGCCGCCCCTTGGTCGTTGAGACCGGTAAGATGGCAGGTCTTGCAAACGGCTCGTGCCTCATTCGTTACGGCGAGACTGCAATTCTTTGCTGCGCCACCGCTTCGGTCCGCCCCCGCGACGGTATCGATTTCCTGCCCCTTTCTGTCGATTTCGACGAGAGAATGTATGCTGCCGGTAAGATCCCCGGCGGTTACCTCAAGCGTGAGGGTAAGCCCTCTGAAAAGGCAGTGCTCACCTCCCGTGTGATCGACCGCCCCATCAGACCCCTGTTCCCCAAGGATCTGCGCAACGACGTGGCGCTCACCCTGACCGTTATGTCCGTTGATCCCGATTGCTCCCCCGAGATCACCGCAATGATCGGTGCATCCATCGCCCTTTCCATTTCCGACATTCCGTGGAATGGCCCCATCGGCGGCGCTCTGGTCGGTCTTGTTGACGGCAAGCTTGTCATCAACCCCAACGCCGAGCAAAGCAAAAAGAGCGATCTGCAGCTGACCGTTGCCGCATCCGCTAAGAAGGTCGTCATGATCGAGGCTGGCGCAAACCAGGTCGACGACGAGACGATGTACGATGCCATTATGCTGGCGCACCGCGAGATCAAGGATCTGCTGGTGTTCATCAACGCCATCATCGATGAGATCGGCAAGCCCAAGTTCGATTACCCCTCCTGCGAGCTGGATCACGATATGTTCGACGAGATCTTCGCCTTCTGCGAGGCTGATCTGAAGGTCGCACTTGACACCGACGACAAGACGGTTCGTGATGCTCGCGTTGCTCCCATTTACGATGCCATCCTCGAAAAGTTCTCCGAGAAGTACGAGGGACTTTCCGGTATGATGGAGGAGCTGCTTTACAAGATGCAGAAGAAGATCGTGCGCGCATGGCTGCTCAACGACAAAAAGCGTGTTGACGGCCGCCGTATGGACCAGATCAGACCTCTTGGCTCTGAGGTTGGACTGCTGCCCCGCGCACACGGCTCCGGACTCTTTACCCGTGGTCAGACCCAGGTTCTGACTGTTGCGACCCTTGGCACCCTTGCCGAGGCACAGATGCTGGACGGCATCGACAGCGAGACCAGCAAGCGCTATATGCACCACTACAATATGCCCGGCTTCTCTACCGGTGAGGCAAAGTCCACCCGTAGCCCCGGCCGCCGCGAGATCGGTCACGGCGCACTTGCTGAGCGCTCTCTTGTTCCCGTTCTTCCCTCCGAGGAGGAATTCCCCTACGCGATCCGTCTTGTTTCCGACGTTGTTTCCTCTAACGGCTCGACCTCCCAGGGCTCTGTCTGCGGCTCTACCCTTGCGCTCATGGACGCAGGCGTGCCGATCAAGGCTCCCGTTGCAGGTATTTCCTGCGGTCTGATCACCGCCGAGGACGGCTCTTGGGACGTCATGATGGACATCCAGGGTCTTGAGGACTTCTACGGCGATATGGACTTCAAGGTTGCAGGTACACACAAGGGTATCACCTCCATTCAGATGGACCTGAAGGTCGACGGTCTGACCCCCGAGATCATCAAGGCTGCGCTTGAGATGACCCACAAGGGCCGCGATTATATCATCGACGAGGTTCTGCTCAAGGCAATTCCCGGTCCTCGCACCGAGGTTTCCAAGTACGCGCCCAAGATGACAACCATCAAGATCGATCCCGACAAGATCCGCGAGGTCATCGGTAAGGGCGGCGCTGTGATCCAGAAGATCACCGCTGAATCCGGCGCGAAGATCGACATCGAGGACGACGGCACCATTCACATCGCTGCTGTGAACGGCGACTCTGCCGCTATGGCAAAGGCTGCGATCCAGGCGATCGTATTCGAGCCCAAGGTTGGCGCGGTTTACACCGGTACGGTCACCGGCATCAAGGAGTTTGGTTGCTTTGTGGAGTATGCCCCCGGTAAGGAAGGTATGGTTCACATTTCCAAGATCGCTAAGACCCGCATCGAGAAGGTTGAGGATGTCCTCAAGCTCGGCGACGTGGTCAAGGTCAAGTACATGGGTCTGGATAAGAAGGGCCGTATGGACTTCTCCATCAAGGACGCATTGGACTGATTTGAGTAAAATTATAGAGAAAAGAGACCCCCTTTTGAAAAAGGGGGTCTCTTTTCTCTTGTTTTCCGCAAAGGCGGAAAACAATTCACTTATCTCTACCGAAAACTTTCACACAAAAATTTTGTTTTTGGGAAAAGTTTTTATCCACCTTTTTTCAAAAAGGTGGCGGGGCGTGGGGCGCGGAGCCCCACAAACGGCGTTTCTTTTTGCTAGCTTTTTCTTTGCGCCTTGCACAGTCAAAGAAAAAGCGGCTAAGGCTTTCCGCCTTCCCTTGGTAGGGACAGGCGTCCTCGTAAGGAGCGCAGCGACGGAATAGCGAGCTTGCGAGCGTCCGATCCGCATCCGCGAAACATAATTCAATCTTCTCTCCCGAAAACTTTCACACAAAAGGCCTTTGAAAAAGTTACTGCGTCACCCTGAGCGGAGTGGAGCGATCTCGTTTGGTGGCTATGCACTTTTTCGAGCCTCCACGCAGCCGAACTTTTGTTTGGCGTGGTAGCCAAACAAAAGCGTTGTGCCTTTTGGCGCAACGGGGTCTCGCAGGCGGCGAAGCACATTTAAAACAACCTTTTCCCTCACCGTTCTCACTCATGCGCCTCACCGCTTTTTCGCCACTCGTCGTACGCCTGCAACAAATCTATGCAAAATGCAGCACACGGCAAGCATTCCCCTATCGTAACATCCGTTATATCTACACAAGACGATTCTTCTTTTTTTAAGATCTCGCACACCTCATCATACAAAAAACGTGTGAGTGCATAATCCAACGCCCCCGGTTGTAGTTGAAAATATTTGTAAATTAAAGCACAAGTAATCACGTTGAAATTGTTCAAAATATCTCTTGTATACTTTTCGTAAAGTTCGTTATAAATTTTTGCAAATTTCTCTTTATTTCCTCTGATATTCATAGCAGATTCTCCTTTTTTGCCTCTTTTAACTTTTATTTTACTCAGCCTTTGAGTTTTTGTCAACACTCAGAGTGTGAGTATTATAAAATTTGAGTAGCATTAACGGAAAAGAGGGATGATTTTGGATTATCGCACCAGAATACGCCACGTGAGAGAGGATCGCGACTTGACGCAAGCCGAAGTTGGCAAGGTTCTGCAAAAATCGCAACAAGGATACAATCATATTGAAGCAGGCCGCGCTGAATTAAAGATCGATGATCTGATCAAGCTATGTAAATATTACAATCTCTCCGCGGATTATCTCATCGGCATCACCGACACGCCGTCTCCCTTCAAGAAATGACAAAAAACAGGCACGTTGTGCCTGTTTTTTCTTTATATAATTCTTTTTAGCATTACACAAACTAATAAAAAAGTAAAGGAGAGCAATATGCAAAAACGGCGGCGAGCGGATCGAGTTTTGATCTTAATTACAGCAATATTTTTGTTTGCGGGTTGCTTCGCGCTGACATTTTTTCCTGCGGCGCGGTTCTCTGCCGTGGAAAATCGAAACCTTGCCGAATTTCCGACCTTTTCGGCAGCAAACGTTGCCGACGGTAGCTTCACGGCGGCGTTGGATACCTACGCGACCGAGCGTTTCCCTGCGCGACGGTCGCTGCGTGGGATGCGCGGCGTTTGTCAGCTGCTCGAGGGAAAATGCGAGGTCGGCGGCGTGCTGCTTTGCACCGACGGGAGTCTTTGCAAGCGCATGACGGTCAATCAAAGAGCGTATGCGCAAAATCTTTCGGCACTGCAAGCGTTGCACGCCGCCTACGGCGAAAAGCTGACCGTCGCGATCGCGCCGAGGCGCATCGATGCGCGTACCGCGGTTTTGCCCTCTCTCTACGACCAAAGTGAAAACGCGAGTGTGTGGGAGCGCTTGCACGAAAAGCTCCCCGATGCCATCACCTTCCCCGAGCTCACCGCCGACGCGCATTGGTACCGCACCGACCACCATTGGAGCACCGAGGGTGCCTATCGTGCCTATTGCGACTTAGGCGCTGTGATAGGCTTCACGCCGTACGGCGAGGACGCCTTCACACGGGTAACGGTCAGCGAAAGCTTTCTCGGCACCTCGGATGCGGCAGCGGGGCTGCCCTTTATCATGCCCGACCGCATCGCGCTCTATCACTATGAGGGAGACACCGCTTTTGCTGTAAAAAAGGACGGAAAAGCCGCACCGTTCACGGGTTTTTATGACACCGATCGCCTTCAAACAAGAGATCAGTACGCCGTGTTTTTCGGTGGCAACTGCGGCGTTTTGGAGATCCAAAGCGGAGAGGATTTCCCCTCGCTTCTTTTGATCAAGGATAGCTTTGCCAACGCACTTTTGCCCTTTCTCTCGCGGCATTACAATGTCACAGCCATCGATCCACGCTACTGCACCGACCGCATCGAGAGGTACGCAAGCGCCGCCGACCGGATCCTGATCCTTTGCAATATGCAAACGCTCACCGAGTCGACGATATTCCGCACGCTGACAGCAGGAATGTAAAAAAGGTTGCCTCAAATACAGATCTGAAGGTGTAGAGCGCATAGCGTGGAATAATGTAAGACTCGTGACTATTGATCGCAGATACTACTCATCCACCGCGATCGCGGTGTATGATCTATATAATAAAGGAAAAGCGCCTGCCTCAAATTTACATTCGAGACAGGCACTTTTTGTGGTGATGCACCTTTCGCGCGCAAGAAGCGAGCGGTGCGACACTTATTTAAAAGTGAGACTGCGAACGCGACTCAAAGCCAATCAAAAGCCCGTGATATTCCGCATAGTAGCTGCAAAGCGCGGTGGTCAGCCCGATCTCAATATCGGCATTCGGGAAATCCTTTTTGATGCGCGCTGCCAGCCCCTTTGCGGCAGGCTCGTTGTAGCAATGCGAGATACGCACCTTGCCGCCCGCGTAGCATCTTGCCTTCATTTCATCATACAGCGTGTTCAGCATCTTCTCCTGACCGCGGGGCTTATAAAGCAGCTCCAGCGTTCCCTGCTGCGAGGCGATGCCCACCACGCGGATGCCAAGCACGCCCGCGAGCTTTGCAACCACGGGGTTGACTCTGCCGTTGCGCGCAAGGTTGGTCATGGACTCCAGCGCGAACAGAAGATGTGTGCGCTTTTGGTATGCCCGCACCTCTGCCTCGATCTCCTCAGAGGGCTTTTCAGCCTGTATGCCCTCGGCGATCTTTTCGATCAAGAGCAGCATTTCGGGACCCGTGGAAAGCGAGTCGATCACGGCGATCTTCTTATCGGGGTTCTCGGCGAGCAGATCCTTTCTTGCCTGCTCCGCGGTGGAGCAGCTGCCCGACAGTCCGCTGGTGATGGTGATGGCGAACACCGCGTCGGCATCTGCCATGGCTTCCTGCCACTCATGCACGTTGGGGCAAGAGGTCTGTGTGCGCCCCTTTACCACCTTCAGCTCCGCAACCATGCGGGACACGTCAAGCGCGGCGTTGTCTACGTATTCCTTTTCGGACGTGATAATTTTCAGCGGCACCGTGGCATAGGGTACCTTGGAAAAGGACAGGATATTGGACGAGGAATCGGAAACGATCTTGTATTTCATACTATTCTCCTTGGATTTTTTGTTAATAGTATTATACCATCGTCCGTTGTTTTAGTCAATACCTTTTTATGCAGTTTTAAAAACTATTTTGCTTTTCGTAAGCCAATGCGCCCCAAAAGGCTTACTCAGCATCAAACGGCAGCAGTCTCAACGTGGCAATTTCAAATGCGCGCAAGGGCAGTGTCAGCGTTTTGCCATACACCAAGGGATCTTCCCTTCTCTCCGGCATATCGGTCAGATACACGGCGCGTACCCAATCGGGGATGCTGACACTCACCTCTGTATCCTTACCGCCATGCTCGGTCACACGAGCAATGATACCGCGACCGTCCTCGGCGGGCTTGATATGCGTCACCGTAGCGCTGCCCTTGCTCACAAGCGGCATGGGGGCAAGCTCGGGCAGCTCATCCAAGGGCAGGAGAGGTCTTGCAAATTGCTCCGCGTCCTGCACCACGCGCGAGCTTGTAAAATCACTGCCGTAGGCAGCCACCTCAAAGCAAAAATGATGGTATCCCTCGTCGCGCATGCCGTCGTATTCTATCATAGAGTAGCTTATGGGCTCATGCAAGCAAGTCGGCACGGACGGGCTACGCAGCACAGAAACATACAGTGTGCGCACACCGTTTTCCTGCGCGATGCGGTAAGCGGGCGTGCCGCGGTTCAGCACCACTACGCTCTTGCGCTCGCTTTCCACACCGCCAAAGCGAAATGCGGGCCAATCTCCGTTCGCCCCATTCCATTCGTAACGCGGCTCATAGGGCTGACGGTACAGCATACCGCCCGGAATACCGTAGCGATCCCTTCCGTTCTCCACCGCCATGGGGAAGCCAAGCATCAAGCGATCGTTGAAGGTGTGGTAGTTGATATTTGCGTCCAAGTGAACACGGTCAATCCCCTTGACAAGCATCAAGGACCATTCGATATAGCTACCACTCGTGGGGCCCACCCATTTTCGGGGAAGCTCTGTCCGATAGCAGAGCTTTGTATAGTTCTCCGCTTGCTCGGTGCGGACAAGGCGCGTTCCTGCGCTCAAGCGCTCTGTGTGATACGGCGGCTCCAGCGTTGCCCACGGAGAGCCAACGTCGCTTTGCCACACCCATTCGCACGGCCGCAGATCCGACGTCGGGCACAGGATCTCGCCAAAGCGCTTATCCGTGATCCAACAAATGCCCCGTTCGTCCGCCTCTACAACAAAATACTCGTTTTCAACGGTAAAGTATCCCTTCTCGACGCCCGTTTCTTCATTTTCCTCCGTGCCCGTTCCCGTCAGCACCGTTTCCTGCACAGTCTGCGTCCCTTGCTGCTTGGCGTCGATCACGGTGGGCTCGCCCTCAAAGCAGATCTCCTTGCAGGAATACGGCGGCATATCCCGCAGGATCGCCACACGTCCATCCTCGCTTTGATAGATCCCGTTATAGGTGCTTGAGGTCGGATTGAACAGATATGCGCCATCCTCCTTGAGGTACTGTGCGCGGCAAACAGCATCGATCTCATCGTAAAGCGACATGATCTCCTCATATCCCGCGTCCACGATCGTACCGGAAGACGAATCATGAAATCCGCAAAGCAGGAAATTGCGCCAGATCGGATCATAGGAAAAGGGCTTTTTGTGGGCGAGCTGCGCCATTGCCGCCAGGGTTTCCCCCGCGAGCAGCTTGTTTTCGGCATCGCAAAGCCTTTGCTTTGTACGGATCCGAGAGATATATCCGCCCGTGGTGTTGGGATTGAATTCCGGGCTTTCCCGCGCCTTCAGACCCGAAAAATCCCCGCGCTCCACCTGCTCGATCTCTTTTTGGAAGCGCTCCAGCAAATGATGCGTATGCCCAAACGTAATGTCTATATTTTTTTCACGGGCAAGCGCCGCAAGCTCGGCAGGCGTTTCCTGCATCGGCAAAAGCTCCTCGCCGCCCACGCGCATGATACCGCTATCCTCGATCTTATCCTTGATACGGATGGCGTTCCATTTCTCCCTGCCGTTTGCAAGGTCGATCCCTTTTCCCTCACACACAGGGCAAGCTCCGTTTGCCACGGTGCCAAAGCCATTGCAAGCGCCGCAGGGGCGGTATTTGGGCCATCCGCCGCCACCGCCCAAGCGGGGGTGCTTTTTGATACAAAGCGCGCTTTTGTCAAGACCGACCCACACGTCGTCGTCATAAGGCGTGTAATAAATATCGGTCACATATTTTGTGCCAAAGCTTTTAAGGATCTGCGGCAGCTGGGCGCTGTTTCCAAAGGCATCTCTGCGACTGGCGATCGCAGGCGTGTGCCCCATAAACTTGGCAAAAAATGCATCGGCGATCAGGTAATTGCGAATCATTGCCTCTGGGCTCAACATATTGCTGTCAAGTATTACATAGCCCGTATTGGCGGTTTTGATCGTCCCCTTTTTGTACAGCGCGAGGAGCTCCTGCTCCCGTTCGGGAAAGCGAGAAAGATAGTTTTCGACCACGCACGGCGTTTCGATCTGAAATTTATAATCGGGAAGCTCCTTTACAAGGCGCAGATTTTCATCAATATAATACCCCTCGATCTTTTCATAGGAAACAAAATTTTGCCCCTTATAAACCAGATCTCGGCGAAAGCAGCGCCTCCATATCTGATCAAAGTGATTTTCGATCACTGCCACGATCCTTCTTTTCATGTTCCATCCCCCTTTATTTGCGGTATTTTAATAATATCTCCCATCCCCCATTTTCGTCAATGGAAAAGATTGAGCAAAAATGGTATTTTTTTCACCTTTTTGTTGACTGAGAGATCATTTTATGATAATATATTAATAACGGAGGTGGTACAATGTACAAGGAGCGCGCCAGAAAAAAGCCGTGGGTCATTGGCTACACACCCTTACCCGATCGCCGCGGAAAAGCGGTGCTTTCCCCCCTGCATTACGGAGATACGATCGAGATCCTTATGATCCGCGGTATTGAGGGAACGATAACCGTCAACGGCAAACCCTTTCCGCTAAACAGAGAAAACGTGTTCTTCATCCCCCCACGGCAGCTGCACAACGCCACCTTTTTGAGGGGCGGCAGCAGCGATGGAGACGTGATCGCCGCCTTGCATATCACGCCGGAGCTGCTTTTGCCGTACATAGACCTCACGGGGCTTTTGCTCGCAGATCACCTTCCGTTAACCTCTATTCCAACCGTTTGCGGACATTTTGAACGGATATACGACCTTGCCTCGCGGCTTGTGCAGACCGAATTGCTTCTTGACGGCATCTGTATCCTACTTGAGCTGATCGGGATACTGTCCGCTGAGCCGACAGCCAAGCCAGAAGCGCTTGCCTATGATCGCCACACCGCAAGGATTGTGGAATTTGTCGAGTCCAACTATGCGCACGACCTCACGGTAGAAGGTGCCGCCGCTGCGTTTGGTTATCATCCCCATTATTTTTGTAAATGGATCAAGCAGCATACGGGCACCACCTTTAACAGCTTTCTCAATACCGTACGCATCAATCACGCCTCGGCAGATCTGCATCGCGGCTATTCCTGTGCGCAGACCGCGGAACGATGCGGATACAAGGATCCCTCCTATTTTGTGAAGGTATTCAAGCGTATTATGGGGATGACGCCCAAGGAATACGCGCAGCAAAACGCAAGCTCCTTCCATCAAAAAAAAGCGGAGCGTTCACAAAAAGCGTAACGTTCCTTCTGCTTTTAAAGCAGAAAGCGCTCCTGCGGCAGTTGCCGCAGGAGCGCTTTTTCTTATTGCTTTTCGTCCCACAACACGATCTCGCCCGTCTCACGGGTCTTGTTCAAGTCAATGAGCCGCTGATTTTCCGAGCCACGGAAGCGCAGGCGGATGTTCTTTTTCTCCATCACGAATCGCCCGTCCACCAGCACGTCGATCATCGAAAGCATCTCGTCGGTATATTCGCACCGCGCGCGGCTCTCGCCCCAAAGCTGCTCCAAGGTGTAGCCCGAATAGCACCAAACCGTTTTATTTGGATACCTTTCGCGCATTTTGCGCAAAAATTCGACCAACGCTGCTTGATTTTGCGGTTCAAACGGCTCGCCGCCAAGCAGGCTCAGCCCCTTCACATAATCGGGCTCCAGCAGTGTCAGCAGCTCGTCCACGACGGCCTTGTCAAAGGGCTTGCCGTAGTCAAAATCCCACGCCTCGGCATTGAAGCACCCGGGGCAGTGATGCGTACAGCCCGACACGAACAGCGACACCCGAACACCGGGACCGTTGGCGATATCGCGGGGCTTTATCGTCGCGTAATGCATCTCTTACAGGTGCAGAACGCGCTCTTTGATCTCTTGGGTGCGTCCTTGGTTCCAATATTGCGAGCCGATATAGCCGCAGGTGCGGCGTGCCACGTTCATGGTGTTCTGATCGCGGTTGTGGCAGTTGGGACATTCCCAAACCAGCTTGCCGTCGTCCTCAACGATCTGGATCTCACCGTCGTAGCCGCAGACCTGGCAATAGTCGCTCTTGGTGTTCAGCTCGGCGTACATGATATTATCGTAAATGAACTTCATCACGTCAAGCACCGCGTCAAGGTTATCCTGCATATTGGGCACCTCGACGTAGCTGATCGCGCCGCCGGGAGAAAGCTCCTGGAACTTCGACTCAAACGCAAGCTTTTCAAAGGCGTCGATCTCCTCGGTCACGTGCACGTGGTAAGAGTTGGTGATATAGCTCTTATCGGTGACACCGGGGATCTTGCCGAAGCGCTTCTGCAAGCACTTGGAGAACTTATAGGTGGTGGACTCCAGAGGCGTACCGTACAGCGAATAGTGGATATTCTCGGCTTCCTTCCACTTCTTGCAAGCATCGTTGAGCTTTTGCATCACGGCAAGGCCAAACTGCTCACCCACGGGATCGGTCAGCTTCTTACCGGTGACGGCGTAAACGCACTCCCACAGACCCGCATAGCCAAGCGAGATGGTGGAATAACCGCCGTGCAACAGCTTTGTAATGGGCTCGCCCTTGCCAAGTCTTGCAAGCGCGCCGTACTGCCACAAAATGGGGGCAGCGTCCGAAAGCGTACCCTCAAGGCGCTCGTGACGGCACTGCAGGGCGCGATGGCAAAGCTCCAGGCGCTCGTCCAGGATCTCCCAGAAGCGATCCTCGCCCTTGCCCTCCTTGACCGCGGAGCAAGCGGCATCCACCAGGTTGATGGTGACAACGCCTTGATTGAAGCGGCCGTAATACTTTGCCTTTCCGTTCTCATCCACCCAAGGCGTGAGGAACGAACGGCAGCCCATGCAGGTGTAGCACTGTCCGTCGCCGTTTGCGTCGACCTTGAGCTTCAGCATCATTTTTTCGGAGATATAGTCGGGCACCATGCGCTTTGCGGTGCATTTTGCCGCAAGCTTCGTGAGCTCCCAGTAAGGCGCGCCCTCGCGGATGTTGTCCTCCTCAAGCACGTAGATCAGCTTGGGGAACGCGGGCGTGACGTAAACGCCTGCCTCGTTCTTAACGCCCTGGCAGCGCTGCTCCAGCACCTCGCGGATGATCAGCGCCAGGTCCTTTTTCAGCTGGGGATCCTTCGCCTCGTTCAAGTACA